>JBFLYF010000339.1:0-3297 GCA_040756795.1 Pseudomonadota bacterium | reverse complement strand
GCGGGCTCCGCGCCGTCGATCTGCTGGACTTCGAGCCGGTGCCCGGCGGCACGGATGCTCGGCATGAATCCAGATTAGCATGCGGGCGTTGCGCGCCACCGCCTACCTGGTCCTCGCCGCCAGCCTGTTTCTCTGGGCGGGCAACTGGGTCGTCGCGCGCGGCGTGCGCGACGATATCTCGCCCGCGATAGCGACGTTTTCCCGGCAATTGATCGTGGTTGCCTTGTTGTTGCCCTTTATTTTCGGTTCTCTTTTCAGAAAGCTGAAAAGCATCGAGAGAAAAGGCTGGACCACCCTCGCGTTCCTCGCCCTGTTCGGCGGCGGCGTGCACCTGACGCTGCAGTGGCTCGGGCTGCACACCACCACCGCCACGAGCGGCACGCTCTACCTCTCGATCTCGCCGATCTTCATCCTGCTGCTCGCCGGCCCGCTGCTCGGCGAGCCGATCGGCGCCCGGCAGTGGATCGGCGTCGGGGTTTCATTCGTGGGGGTCTTTTTCATCGCCACGCAGGGAAATCCGGCCTCGCTCAGCTTCAACGTGGGCGATGTCCTTGCCCTGCTCTCGATGCTCATGTGGGGCGCGTACACGGTGTTCCTGCGCCTGCGCAGCGACCCGCTCGACACGCCCGAGTTCCTCGTCGTGCTGTGCCTGCTCGGCATCCTCTGGAACGCACCCTGGGTCGGCTTCGAGATCGCGCAGGGCCTGCAGCCGCGCCTCGGCGCGGTGGGCGCGGGCGCGGTGGCGTATTCCGCGGTCGGCTCGATGCTGCTCGCCTACGCCGGCTGGAACTACGCCGTGAGCCGGCTCGGCGCCGCGCGCGCCGGCGTCACCATGCACCTCACGCCCGCCTTCGGCGTGCTGCTCGCCGCGCTCTTTCTCGCCGAGTATCCGGCCTGGTACCACTTCGCCGGCATCGCGCTGATCGTGGCGGGGGTCGCGCTCTCCTCGGCTAGAGCTTCATCGGCCGCCAGTAGCCGGTGAGCTCGAGGTAGCCGCGGCCGACTTGCTTCTCGCCTGCGAAGGCGCGCACCGCGCCTTCCCAGTAGATCGTGCCGGTGCTCGCGCGCGCGTCCAGCTCCTGATCGTCCATCAGGGGCTCGAGCCGCAGATCAGCGGCATTTGTTCTTACTTTCATTGCGACGGGGTAGCTCACGCCGGTGCGCGGCGATTTCCACGTCCTCAGGGGCTCGAAGGAAATCCCCGGGGGAGCGAAGGCGACGCGCCCATCCCTGCCCCGCATGCGAAACGCCATCAGCGCGCCGCCGTCGTCGAGGTTGATGCCGCACCAGTCCCAGCCCGCGGCCTCCGCCGCCATGTACTGGCTCGACCATTCGTGGTCGAGCCACGCGCTGCCGGTGACCTCTTCCCCGCTGGCTTTTCCGCTCACGATCAGCTGAGGCCTGCTGTAGTAGTAACTGGCTTCCTCGGGGCGCTTGCCCTTGCGGCTGAAACCCGATTCCCCTTGCAGGAGAGGTTTTCCTCTCGCCTCGAATCTCAATTCAAGCGAAAAATCACGAGCAATGACGGCCGCGGCATACGAATTCGAATTCAAGCCCAGTTTCCAGTCGTCCACCCATACTTCCGTCGTCCCCTCCTTGCTTCCGGCGAGGCCGAGCGCGGTGCGCGCGGCGCGCTCCTCGTGGCGCAGCCGGCCGTGGCGCGGGTCGGAAAGCGCCGCGTGCGCGAGGAGGATCTGGCGTGGAGCGAATGCACTTGGATTGTCGCTTTCAAAATCCAATCTCGTTCGAAAAAACGTGATCTGAAAACCCAGTTCCCTTGCGTCCCGGGTCTTCAGCCAGCCTGTGACGTACCACCACTCCTGGCGGTAATCCGGGTGCGCGCCGTGGTCGCGGGGAAACCGGAGTTCCCGTCCGGGAATGACGAGCGGAAAGGCGATTCCGGCGAGAAGAAACTCCCTCCGCCTCACCAGTCCTCCTTCACCGCCCGCACCGCGCCGATGCGGGTCGCCTCGCGCCCCGAAACGAAGGCAGTGAACGAGGAAAGAGCGATCAGGAGCAACGACAACCCCGCGAGCAGGAGGTACGGGACGTGCAGGTCCATGCTCCAGCTGAACGACTGCCGGTTGACGACGTGGATCAGGATCAGGCTGATCGCGGCGCCGAGCGCGAGCCCCACCCCGATGCCGAGCAGCGCGAGCAGGCCGCCCTCGGCGGCGAGCATGCCGCCGATCTGGCGGCGCGTCATGCCGAGGTGGCGCAGCATGCCGAACTCGCGCCGGCGCGCGAGCACGATCGCGCCCACGCTCGAGGACAGGCCGAACAGGCCCACCAGCACCGCCGCCGCCTCCAGCGCGTAGGTGACCGCGAAGCTGCGGTCGAAGATCGCGAGCGATGCCCGCCTGATTTCGCCCGGCCCGGCGATCTCGAGCAGCTGCCCGCCCGGCAGCGCGCGCAGCGCCGCGATCGCCTGCCCGGGCGCGACGCCCGGCCTGAGCCACAGCGCGGCGTCGTTCGTGCGCCGGTCGCCCGAGAGCGCCGCGTACGCCTCGCGCTCGATCACGATCGCGCCGTGCTGGCGCGCGTAGTCGCGCCAGATCCCGGAGACGATGAACTTGAATTGCTTTCCGCCCAACGGAATGAGAATTTCGTTTCCAGGACGAAAACCATAAAGATCCGAAACCGCTTCGGATATCCATGCCGGCGGCGGGTCGCCGGGCTTGTGCTCGTAGGTCGGCCCCACCACGGGAAAGAAATGCCTGCCGCCGTCGCGCGCGATGAGCGAGACCGGCGGCCGCGCCGGGTCGAGCGTGATGCGGCCGCTGCGCAGGAACACCGCGCGCTCGACCTGCGGCAGCGCGCGCACGCGCGCCTCGAGCCCGGGATCGAGCCACGCCGTCTCGCCCGCGTGCGTGGTGCGGAAGTACAGGTCGGCGGGCAGCACCGCGGCGAGCCAGCGGTCCACCGAGCCGCGGAACGAGGCCACCATGATCGCCATCGCCGCCATGAGCGAGAAGCTCGCCACGATCGCCGCCAGGCTCACCATCGCCTGCCCCGGCGCGCCGCGCAGCTGGGCCAGCGCGAGCGTCGGGGGAATGGATTTTCCAACCGAAATTCTTTCGAGCACGAAATTCGAAAGAAACGGCATCAGCAGAATGCCCCCTACCAGCAGGCACGCGATCGCGAGGTAGCCGCCGACCGGGATGCCGTTCAGCGGTCCCGGAAACAGGAAGGCGACCGAACCCAGGATCAATGCCATTCCCGGCCAGACCCTCGCTGCGCGGCCGAACATGCGCTGCTCGTCGCCCGCCTTGAGCGCCTGCGCCGGCGCGGCGCGCG
>JBFLYF010000338.1:0-3298 GCA_040756795.1 Pseudomonadota bacterium | reverse complement strand
GCGCGCGAGCGCGGCCTTCGCCAGCGCGTGGGTCGCGGTCGGGGTGGTGAAGAACAGCAGCAGCCCGATCGCCAGCAGCTTGAACGAGACAAGCGTCAGCCCCGCCTGAAGAATCAGTCCGAGCAGGATCAATCCCGCGCCGAGCGTGTCCGTCACGCTCGCCGCGTGCATGCGCGTAAAGAGGTCGGGCATGCGCAGCAGGCCCACGGCGCCGATCAGGCAGAACAATCCGCCCGCTGCGAGCAGGATCCAGGACAGGACATCGAGCGCGGCGCTCATCGGGTGGCCTCGTCGTCCCCCGGATCGCCCAGGTTGCCGTAGCGGAAGAACTTGAGCACCGTGATCGTGCTGACGACGTTGAGCAGGCCGTAGACGAGAGCGAGATCGAGGAATTCGGGCCGCCCGGTCAGGAATCCGATCGTGGCGAGCAGCAGCACCGCCAGCGTGCCGACCGTGTTCGCGGCGAGCACGCGGTCGAATACCGTCGGCCCGGAGACCGCTCGGGCCAGCACCAGCGCGAGAGCGGCGAGCAGGGCGGCAGCGGCCGTCGAGAACATCACGCGCTTCCTTCCAGCCGGCTCACGCGCCGGTCCATCTCGCTTCCGGCGACACCGGCCGCGGCGTCGCGAGTCAGCGCATGAACGACGAAGTCGCCTTGCTCGACGTCCACCGTGATCGTGCCCGGCGTGAGGGTGATGGAGTTGGCGTGAGCGACGAGGCCGACGGCGCTCGTTTGCGACGGCCGGAAGCGCACCAGCGCCGGGCTCACGGGCAAGCGCGGATCGAGGATGATCCGCGACACCTGCCAGCCGGCCTTCAGGATCTCCCTGATCAGCCACGGCCAGTAGGCGAGGGTCGCGAGGGTGAGGTGGACGGGATAGCCTTCGCGGTCTGCGACCTCCATGCGCCACGCCAGCCACGCGACTGCGGCCGCCGCGCCGAGGCCGGCGAGCACCAGGAACGGGGTGTAGATTCCGGACAGGAGAAGCCAGAAGACGAACAGCGTGGCGACCAGCCCGATCCCCTCGAGTCCGCGCAGGCGGTTCATTCCCGGTCCTTTTCGTTGAACGACGCCCACAGCCCGATGATCGCGACCACGAAGGGCAGCACGAGCAGGAAGATGAACTCGCGCTCCAGGCCGGCGAACCAGGCCGCCCAGGCTCCCCAATCGAAAAACTCGGCGATGCGTCGAGCGACTCCGTCCGGCATGGCCGCGCACGATAGCCGCGATGCCCGCGCGCCGGCTAGACGGGAAAACGCGTAGGTATTTCCGCCTAGAGGCGCATAGGTGTTTCTACGTACTTGCACGCGCCTTCGGCTGAACCGAAGATAGGCCGGCACAAGCATGCACGCAGCCAGGTACCTTCGCGACGCCGCAGTATTCGCGCCCTGCTACATCGCGCTCGACTGGGCGAGCTACATCGCGCCGCTCGGACCGTTCAACATCACGCCCTGGAACCCGCAGCCCGCGCTGGCGGTGGTGTGGATGCTGCTGGGAGGGCTGCACCACGCGCCGGTGGTCGCCGCGGCGATCTATCTGGCGGACGTGCTCGTGCGCGAAGTGCCCGGCGGCTACGGAATCACCGCCGTCACGGCGCTCGTGCTCGCGGGCGGCTACGCCGGAATCGCCTCGCTGTTGCGCTTTCTCCTGCCCGATCTCGGCCTGCGCACGATCCGCCAGCTGACGCAGTTCGCCGCTGTCGTGGTCGCCGGCACGGCGCTGGTCGGCACGGCCTTCGTCGGCGTGCTGCGCGGCGCCGAGCTGCTCGCCGGAACTCCGGTGCCGGAAGCCTTGCTGCGCTTCTGGATCGGAGACGCGGTGGGAATCCTGGTCACCGCGCCCCTGCTGCTCGTCGCGGCGGACGCCGAGCGCCGGAAGGCGCTTGCGAATCTCGCGCGCCGCCGGGAAACGCTCGCCCAGCTCGCGGCCCTCGTCGCGGTGCTGTGGCTCGTTTTCGCCGGCCTTGGCGGCGATCCGTCGCGTCACTTCTACCTGCTGTTCGCGCCGCTCATCTGGGTCGCGGCGCGCGGCGGAATGGTCAGCGCGGTGGTGGCGAGCGCGGTGGTGCAGATCGGCGTGATGCTCGGGATCCGCGGGCACGAAGGGGCCGCGCTGCCGGTCGTCGAGCTGCAGGCGCTCGTCGCGACCTTCACGCTCACCGGCCTCTATCTCGGCATGACGGTGGATGAGCGGGCGCGCGCCGTCCAAGGCCTCCGGCACTCGCTGCGGCTGGCGGCCGCCGGCGAGATGGCGGGCGCCATCGCCCACGAGGTCAATCAGCCGCTCACCGCGCTGGCCAACTACGGCCGCTCGGCGCAGATGCTTCTCAAGCGCGGCCAGGCCCGGGAGCAGGTGCCCGAGGTCATCGAGAAGATGCTCGCCGAGGCCGGACGCGCCTCCGAGGTGGTGCGCCGGCTGCGCGACTTCTTCCGCTCGGGCACCACGCGCCTCGAGCCGGTGCCGGTGGAAGACCTGTTCGCCGCGACGCGGCGCATCGGCCAGCAACTGATCGGCGAGCACGCCATCGCCTTCGAGGCACGAGCCGATCCGGATCTGCCGGCTCTGTTCGTAGACCGGCTGCAGATCGAGCTGGTGCTGCGCAACCTGATCGCGAACGCGGTCGAGTCGCTCACCGGGGCGCGCCGCGACGGGGGGCGGATCCGCGTCTCGGCCGAGCACGACGGCGAGCAGCAGGTTCGCATCGTCGTGGCCGATAACGGCCCGGGCATCTCCGCCGCGGTGCGCGAGGAGCTGTTCCAGCCGTTCGTCTCGGGCAAGCCGACCGGCATGGGCCTCGGGCTCGCCGTCAGCAGGGCGATCGCCGAGGCGCATGGCGGCTCGCTCGACGCGCGACCGGGAGAACACGGCGAATTCCGGCTGGTGCTGCCATGCGTGCAGAGCGCCTGACCGTCTACGTCGTAGACGACGACGCGTCGGTGCGCGATTCGCTCGCGCTGATGCTGGGCATCGCCGGCTACCGCTCGGCGCTGTTCGGCGACGCCGAGGCGTTCCTCGCCGCGCTGCAGCCGGGCTGGGCGGGCTGCGTCGTCGCCGACCTCCGGCTCCCGGGGATGAGCGGCGTCGAGCTGCAGGCCGAGCTGCGCCGGCGCGGCGCCACGATCCCGGTGGTGATCATCACCGCGCACGGCGACGTGCCGAGCGCGCGCACCGCGTTCCACGCCCGCGCCGTGGATTTCCTCGAGAAGCCGTTCGACCAGCAGCAGCTCTTCGGCGCCATCGACGCCGCCTACGCGATCGAGGAGCACCGCATGCGCGGGGAGGAAGCGCGCCGCGCCG
>JBFLYF010000337.1:0-3306 GCA_040756795.1 Pseudomonadota bacterium | reverse complement strand
TGGCGCCGCAGAGCCCGCGCGAGCGCTCGCGCGAGGTGTGGTGGGAGTATTCGCAGGGCGGCTACGGCGCGTTCTGGGGCGATATCCGCTTCTACAGCCACGAGTGGAACGCCACCGAGCGCGTGGCGCGCATCGACACCCGCAAGTGCCCGGTGATCATGCTCACCGGCGAGTACGACTATTCCTGCACGCCGGAGATCTCGCGCGCCACCGCGGCGAAGATCCCGGGTGCAGAATTCGAGGTGATGCGGGGGCTGGGGCACTTCCCGATGGCGGAGAACCCGGAGCTCTTCCTGCAGTACCTGCGCCCCGCCCTCGAGCGGCTGAGGGCAGCGGCGCGGTCATGACCCGGCGCGCGCTCGCGCTGCTTGCCGCGAGCCTGCTCGCTGGCGGCGCGCGCGGCGACATCGGCGAGGCGGTGCCGAAACCCGAGCTGCAGCTGCTCGCGGAAGCCGTGCGCTACGTGAAGCGCGAGTTCGCGCGCGCGGTCGACGACGCCGTGCTCGCCTCGGGCTGCGCCGACGCGGTCGCCGCGCTCGCCGGCACTGCCGAGCGCGCAGCCTCGGGCCTGGAGGCGATCCCGCCGCTGCTCATGCGCGCAAAGGCGGCGGCGCCGCCGGAGGTCGGCTACCGCAGGCTGGTGCAATCGTGCATCGAGGGCATGGTCTCGATGCTCGACGCGCATTCACGCTTCATCAGCGAGATCGAGTTCCGCTCTCTCTACCGCGGCGGCCCTGCGAAGAGCGAGGCGATGCGTCCCCCCAAGGCCCGTGCGTGGTGGGGCGAGGGCGACGTGCTGCAGCTGCGCATCGGGCGCTTCACCGAGGGCACGCGCAACGAGCTGCTGCGCGAGCTCGCCAGGCTCGCCGACGGCGCGACGCGCGAGCCGCGCGGCATCGTGCTCGACCTGCGTGACAACGCGGGCGGCACGCTGCTCGCGGCCGTGGACACGAGCGGAGTGTTCCTCGAGGACGGGCTGGAGGTGGGCGCGACGCGCGGCCGCGGCCAGCGGCTGATCGCGAGCTATCACGCCAACGCGCGCGAGCGCGTCTCCTACTACGGCCCGGCGGTGCCGATGCAGCTCGCGCGCGCGCTCAAGCGCGCGCCGCTCGCCGTGCTGGTAAACGAGCGCACCGCGAGCGGCGCCGAGATCCTCGCGGCCGCGCTGCGCGGCAACGGGCGCGCGCGGCTCGTCGGCGCGCGCACGCTTGGCATGGGTTCGGTGCAGACCCTGTTTCCGCTCGTCGGCGGTGCCGCGCTCAAGGTCACCACCGCTTTCTGGCATGCGCCGAAGGACGTGCCGCTCGACGGCCGGCCGCTCGATCCGGACCTCGCCGCGGGCGACGAGGCCGCGATGCGCGAGGCGCTGCGCTGGCTCAGCGGGGCGGGTGAAAAAGTGAGGGCGCCGCGCGCCGAGCGTGCGCGAGGCGAGACCGATTGACCGGAATCAATGGCCGGCCTGCCGGACCGGCCAGAATCGCCCGACCGGAGGCTCACATGGTTGTCGACATCAAGGACAGCATTGCGATCGCCAAGGGCTGGGCCCGGCGATTGAGCATCGTCTACATCGGCGTGCTCGCACTGTGGGTGCTGGTGCAGGGCGGCATCCCGATGGCCCCGTACCTCGACCTCGTGATCGAGGAGAGCGTCTGGCTGCAGGCGCTGGCGGGCTTCGTCTTCGCCGGCGCCCTCGGCTGGCTGCTCTACCTGCTGATCGAAAAGGGCCTGGCGCTGATCGGGCACGCGCAGGGCGCGCTGCTGCTGCTCGAGCGCGCGGTCGAGTCGAGCGTCAACGCGGTGCTGATCAGCGAGTACCGCAACCCGAAGAACCCGATCGTCTACGCCAACCGCGCCTTCGAGACCATCACCGGTTACAGGCGCGCCGAGGCGCTCGGGCGCAATGTGCTTTTCCTGCAGGGCGAAGACCGCGACCAGCCCGAGCTGGTGGCGCTGGTTGCGGCGGTGCGCGACGAGCGCCCGCATCGCGCCGTGCTGCGCAGCTACCGCAAGGACGGCACGCTGTATTGGACCGAAGTGCACGTCGCGCCGGTGAGGAACGAGCAGGGTGCCGCGTCGCACTTCGTCACGGTGCTGAACGACATCTCGGAAGCGCGCCGCTACCAGGACGAGCTCGCGCACAAGGCCAACTACGATTCGCTCACCAATCTCGCCAACCGCAACCTGCTCTGCGACCGCGTCGCCCACGCCATCACGCGCGGCCAGCGCTACAAGGCGGGCATCGCGCTGTGCGTGATCGGCCTGGACGAGTTCCGCCTGATCAACGACAGCCTGGGGTATGCCGCGGGCAGCGAGGTGCTGCGCGCGGTGGCGGCGCGCCTGCGCTCGCGCTTTCGCGCGGTCGACACCATCGCGCGGCCCGGGGGCGACGAGTTCGCGCTGCTGCTGGTCGACCAGCCGGGCGACCCCTCGCTCGGCCCCCAGGTGCAGCGCCTGCAGGAGGTGTTCTCGCAGCCGTTCCCGGCGGCCGAGCGCGACGTGCACTTGAGCGCTGCGATCGGCGTCGCGGTGTTTCCGCAGGACGGCGATGAGGCCGAGACGCTGCTCAAGCGCGCCGAGATCGCGATGCATCGCGCGAAGGAAGCCGGCCGCAACGCCTTCCGCATGTTCGCCGCCGGCATGGACGAGCGCGTCGCCGAGCGCGTGTCCCTGGAGAACGATCTGCGCGGCGCGATCGAGCGCGGCGAGCTGTTCCTGCACTACCAGCCGCGCTTCGACCTGAAATCGGGACGCATCCGGGGCGCCGAGGCGCTGCTGCGCTGGCGGCACCCGCAACGCGGCGTGGTGCCGCCGGCGAGATTCATTCCGCTTGCCGAGGAGACGGGGCTGATCCTGCCGCTCGGCGAATGGGCGCTGAAGAGCGCCTGCCTGCAGAATCGCGCCTGGCAGCGCGCAGGGCTCGGGCCGCTCACCGTCTCGGTCAACATCTCGGCGCCGCAGTTCCGCGAGGCGGGGCTCGCCGGCCGGATCGCCGCGCTGCTGCGCGAGACCGAGCTCGATCCGCATCTGCTCGAGCTCGAGCTCACCGAAAGCCTGGTGATGCACGGTGCCGAGGAAGTGATCGCGATCCTGCGCGAGCTAAAAAGGATGGGCGTGATGCTCGCGATCGACGACTTCGGCACCGGCTACTCGAGCCTCGCGTATCTCAAGCGCTTCCCGGTCGATCACCTGAAGATCGACCAGTCGTTCGTGCGCGGCATCGCCGAGGACGCCGACGACGCCGCGATCGTCAGCGCGGTGATTCTGCTCGGCAAGAGCCTCGGGCTGCGCCTGGTCGCCGAGGGCGTC
>JBFLYF010000336.1:0-3312 GCA_040756795.1 Pseudomonadota bacterium | reverse complement strand
GGCAACTGGCGCGAGCAGAGCTGCCGCTCCCTTATACTGCGCTGCGGGAGGAAGGCGTGGCGGAGTTCCTGGTCGGCGTCGACATCGGCGGCACGTTCACCGATTGCGTGGTGCTGGCGCGCGACGGCGGCATCACCGCCACCAAGGCACCCTCCACGCCGGCGAACTTCGCCGAGGGCATGCTCGCGGCGCTCGGCATCGCCGCCGGGCGGCTGGGCCTGCCGTTCGGGAAGTTCTGCCGCAGCATCGCGGTGCTGACGCACGGCACCACGGTGGGCACCAACACGCTCATCCAGAGGAAGGGCGCGAAGGTCGGCCTCATCACCACGCGCGGCCACGAGGACGCGATCCACATCATGCGCGGCTCGCGCGGCGTCACCTCGCGCGATATCCGCAAGGTGGTGCACTTCCCGGAGAGCGCGAAGCCCGCGCCGATCGTGCCCAAGCGCCTGATCGCGGGGGTCTCGGAGCGCGTCGACTGCTTCGGCGAGGTGGTGGTGCCGCTGAACGAAACCGAAGCCGAAGCCGCGATCCGGCGCCTCGTCGCCGAGGGCGCGGAGGCGATCGGCATCTGCTTTCTCTGGTCCTTCAAGCGCGCCGGGCACGAGCTGCGCGTCAAGCAGATGGTGCGCGATCTCGCGCCCGGAGTGTTCGTCACCTGCTCGGTGGAGATCGCGCCCAAGTGGGGCGAGTACGAGCGCGTCACCGCGACGGCGCTCAACGCCTATATCGGGCCGGTGATGGCGCGCTACCTCGGCAGCCTCGACCGGGAGCTGAAGCGCGCCGGCTACGCGCGGCCGCTGCAGATCACGCAATGCGGCGGCGGCTCGATCTCGGTGCAGAAGGCGATCGAGTCGCCGCTGCTGACGCTCGATTCCGGGCCGGTTTCGGGCGTCACCGGGTCGGCCTATCTCGGGCAGCGGATGCGCTGCCCGGACATCATCACCACCGACATGGGCGGCACCTCGTTCGACGTGGGGATCGTCTCCGGCGGGCGCCCGGCCTACGCGTTCGTCTCCAACGTCGCGCAGTACGAATACTTCCTGCCCAAGGTGGACATCCAGGCGATCGGCTCGGGCGGCGGCTCGCTCGCGCGCGCGGACCCGCTCACCAGGACCCTGCACGTCGGGCCCGAATCGGCGGGCGCGGACCCTGGGCCCGCGTGCTACGGCCGCGGCGGCACGGTCGCCACGGTGACCGACGCTGATGTCGTGCTCGGCGTGATCAACCCGGACAACTTCCTCGGCGGGCGCATGCGCCTCGACCGCGCCAGGGCCGTCGCCGCTGTGAAGCGCATCGCCGAGCCGCTCGGGCTGGGCCTGAACGAGGCGGCGGCCGGGATCGCGCGCATCGCCGAGCTGAAGATGGCCGACATCATCCGCAGGATGACGGTGGAGAAGGGCTTCGACCCGCGCGGCTTCGTGCTGTTCGCCTTCGGCGGCGCGGGCCCCGCGCACGCGGGCGTATTCGCGCGCGAGCTCGGCGTGAAGAAAGTCCTCGTCCCGCAGCGCGAGATCGCCTCCACCTGGTGCGCCTTCGGCGCGGCCTCGGCCGACATCCTGCACGTCTACGAGCAGGTCGACATCCAGGCGAGCCCGTTTGACGAGAAGAGAATAAACAGGGTTTTGGAAAGTCTTTCTCAAAAGGCCCTTCAGCAGATGAAACAGGATGGAATCCCCTCCGCAAAGTGCAGGCTCGCGTTCTCGATCGACATGCGGCACAGGGGCCAGATCAATGAAGTCGAGGTGCTGCTGCCGGAGAGGCGCATCCCGCCCGGCTCCTGGGAGAAGCTGCGGCGCCGGTTCTACGAGCGCTACGAGCAGCTCTACGGCAAGGGCTCGTCCTACCGCGACGCGCGGCTGGAGGTGGTGACGCTCAGGCTGCGGGCGAGCGCGGCGACGCCGAGGCCGAGGCTGCCGCTGGCGAGGAAGCTGGTCTCGAGGATCCCGGGGGGTGCAAGAAAGGAGGGACGAGCCGTCTACTGGTCCGATCTCAGGAAGTCCGTCGCGACCCCCGTCTTCGATGGCGCGCGGCTCGTGCCGGGCAATGCGATCCGCGGCCCGGCGGTGGTCGAGACGACCGACACCACGGTGGCGGTGCATCCGGGCTGCAGGCTCAAGGTGGACGCCTTCGGCAACTTCGAGATCGGCTTCCGGTCCCGATGAGCGACGAGCCGCCGAAATCGCAGCTGCGACCCGCCGAGACCGAGGAGCAGCCAAAGCGAAACTGGCTGCAGGTGATCGTCGACCTGCCGTGGCTCGGCGTGCCGATCACGCTCGCGGTGGTCGTCCTTCCCGTGGCGGTCGGGACGATCGGCTACGCCGTCTACTTCATGGCGACACACGACGTCTCAAGCTACAGCTACTCGCTCGCGTCCGACCCGGACGCGAAGACGAAGACCACGGTCGCGCTGATCGTGCTGTTCGCCTGGGTTTTCCTGCTCGAGCGCATGGCGAACCTGCGCCTCTCGCTCCCGATCCCCTTCGTCTCGATCTCCTACAAGTGGCTCATCCTGCTCATGCTTGCCGTGAACCTCGGCCTTTGCAGCGGCACCACGCGCTGATCCCTCAATGCACCAGGCGCCGCGCCTCGGCGTCCGGCACCGCGAGCCCCACGGCGCGGATCTGCGCATCCAGATCCGTTTTCCACTTCTGCCTGAGCTCCTCGTTGCCCCAGCGCCGGATGCCGTAGGCGACCGAGAGCGCGCTGAACTTCGAGTTCGCCGCGCCGAAGGTGTCGAGCGCATGCGGGTACCACTTGTCCACCGCCTTCTGCGCCTCCGCCGGGCCCGCCTTCGCAAGCTCCTGGTAGCGCGCGTCCTGCGCGAGGTCGCGGATGCGCCGCGCGCCGAACGAGGCGTGGAAGCGCTCCTCGTGCACCTTGGTGGTCATCTCGCGCGCGAGCGGCGCGAAGCTCGAGTCCTCGAACGCGCGCAGGTGGTGCCAGGCGACGTGGTCCATGAGGAAACAGAAGCCGCACACGTCCGGCCAGCTCTCGAAGGGCACGTTGAAGGCGTGCAGCGGGTGCTGCCCCATGCGCAGCGTGAGCAGCTTCTCGGCCATCTCCTCGCCCTCGGGGCCGAACGTGCGCAGCAGGCGGCTGTCGATGAAGCCTTGGTGCGCCTCGTCGGCGCTGATCTGCGCCTGGACGTAGCGGTCCTCGGCGGTCGGCCCCTGGTTGATCCAGGGCTGGTGCTGCTCGACCGAGGCGAACTCGGTGGAGGCGAGCGCGTACAGGATCTTGAGCAGCGTCTGCCGGTACTCGGCGGGCATCTGCTCTGCCGTCTCGATCTTGCGCATGCCCTTGAGCTCG
>JBFLYF010000335.1:0-3316 GCA_040756795.1 Pseudomonadota bacterium | reverse complement strand
GCGCCGTTTCTCGAGCCGCTCGAGCGCCTCGGACTTCCCTACTGCATCACCGGGTCGGTCGCCGCGAGCGTCTATGGCGAGCCGCGGCTGACCGCCGACATCGACGTGGTCCTGCTGCTGGCGCTGCGGGACATTCCCGGCTTGAGGGGCGCGTTTCCGGAATCCGCATACTACGTCCCGCCCGAGGAGACTCTGCGCGCGCAGATTTCGCGCGAGACCGGGGGCATGTTCAACCTGGTCCATCACAAGAGCCAGTTCAAGGCAGACATCTACCTCGCTGCGCGCGACGCGCTGCATGCCTGGGCGCTGGAGCACCGTCGCCGCATCGACCTCGCCGGCGCCGGGGCCTGGATCGCGCCGCCGGAATACGTCGTCGTGCGCAAGCTCGAGTTCCTGCGCGAAGGCGGCTCCGACAAGCATCTGCGCGACATCCGCTTCATCCTCGCCGCGACGCTGCTCGACCGGGATTTCATTGCCGCCGAAGTCGCCCGCCGCGGGCTCGAGGCGCAATGGCTGAAAGCGAAAGCCTAAGTTACGGTCGCCCAATAGGCGTCGACGCGGGCCTGGATCTCGGCAATGGCGGCTGAGTCGCGCTCGGGCTCGAAGAGGTGCCGGAAGCGGCCCTGCAGCATCAGGTATTCCTCGACCGGCACGCGCGGGTGCGGCACGTGCGTGTGCACGGTGCGGCCTTCGCAGTATTCCTTGAGCGGCCAGATGCCGGTCTTCACCGCCAGGCGCCCGATCTGCACGCTTTCGGCGGGCTCGAAGTCCCAGCCGGTGGGGCAGGGCGCGAGCGCGAGGATGAGGCGCGGGCCCTTGAGGCCCTTCGCCTTCTCGATCTTCTTCGCGAGGTCGAGCGGATCCGAGCCGATCGCCGTCGCCGCGTAGACAGGGCGGTTGGCGACCCAGAGCGCGAACAGGTCCTTCTTCTCGCCCGCGTAGCCGCGCCCGAGGGCGCTGGTGGAGGTGCGCGCGGCGTGCGGCGTCTCCGGCGAATACTGCTGCCCGGTGTTGCCGTAGCCCTCGTTGTCGTAGCAGAAGTAGAGGAAATCCAGGCCGCGGTCGATCGCGCCCGAGGTCGCCGAAAGGCCGATGCCGCTCGCCGCGCCGTCGCCCGAGAGCACGAGCGCGGTGAGATCTTCCTCGGGAGCGATCCGCCCCTGCTCGAGCAGGATGTCGAGCGCGTCGCGCACGCCCTGCGCGCCCGCCGGCGCCGAAGCCATCGAGGTGTAGAGCCAGGAGCCGCGAAACGGCGTGAAGGGGTAGCTGGCGAGCAGCGTCATGCAGCTCGCGGCGTTCACCACCACGGTCCGGTGGCCGAGCACGTCGCAGGCCTGGTGCAGCGCGAGCAGCCCGCCGCAGCCGGCGCACATCGGGGTGCCTGCGGCAAGCGCGTGCGCGGAGGGCAGGTCCCGCATGCGCCGGATCGTCGTGGTCACGACGGCGCCCCCTGCGCTTCGCCTTGCGCGAGCGCCACCGCCTGGAGGCTGCGCAGCTGGCGCAGCTCGTCTTCGGTGTAGAGCAGCCGCGGCGCAGGCGCGCGGCCGCCGGCGGCCGCGTCGCGCAGCTCGCGCGCGATGGCGTAGAACTCCTCGGCGGCGATGTCGCGCCCGCCGAGGCCGCCTACGTAGCTCGCGAGCAGCGGCGCGTCTCTCATGCCGTGCAGCGCGGCGCAGAGCTCGGCATAGAGCACCCCGCCCTTGCCGAAGGACAGGTTCTGGTCGATCACCGCCACGGCCTGCTTGCCCGCGAGCGCGCGCCGCAGCGCCTCGTCCGGCCAGGGCCGCAGCAACCGCGGCCGCACGAGCCCCGCGCGCACGCCCGCGTCGCGCAGGCGGTCCACCGCTTCCTTCGCCTTGGTGGCGAAAGCGCCGATCATGAAGAAAGCGATCTCGGCGTCCTCGCAGCGGTAGCTCTCCACGAGCCCGTAGGCGCGCCCGAAGCGGCGCGCGAACTCCTGCGCGACCTCCTCGTGCACCGCCAGCGCCGCGAGCGCGGCAAGATGGGTCTGGTAGCGGAAGTAGGAGTAGCTCGAGCCGCCGAGCACCGAGACGGCCTGGCTGACCGGCCGGCCGGCGCGAAAGCCCGCGCCCCGCGCATCGAACTCGCCCGCGAACCGGGCTGCCTCGCCCGGCTCGGGCAGCGCCACGGGCTCGCGCGTGAACGACAGGGTGAAGCCGTCCAGGTTGACGATCGCCGGCAGGCGCACGCGCGCATCCTCGGCGAGGCGGTAGGCGATCAGCACCGAATCGAGCACCTCCTGGCAGGTGGCGCAGTGGATCTGCAGGAAGCCGCTGTCGCGCGCCGCCAGGACGTCGTTGTGGTCCGACTCGAGCGTGATCGGGGTGGCGAGCCCGCGCGAGACGTTGACCAGCACGAACGGCGCGCGCCATCCCGGGACTGCGTACAGCATTTCCATGGCGTAGAGCAGCCCCTGGCTCGAGGTGGCGGTGAACACGCGCACTCCGGTCGCGGCGGCGGCCGCCGCGGCGGTGAGCATCGAGTGCTCCGACTCGAGCGTCACCAGGCGGCCGCGCATCTCGCCGGCGCCGAGCCAGGCCGCGAGCAGCTCGATGATCTCGGTCTGCGGCGTGATCGGGAAGGCCGGCACGTAATCGGCGCGCGCGAGGCGCGCGCCCCATGCCGCGGCGGCGTTGCCGGTGAGGAGCGCCCGACTCATGCCGCGGCCTCCTCCGGGCGCGCCTCGATGGCGTGCGGCGGGCACACCTGCACGCAGATCAGGCAGCCCTTGCAATGCTCGTAGTCGATCTCCGGGGCGCCGTTGGAGCGCACCCGGATCGCGCTGTCGGGGCAGAGCGTGGAGCAGATCCACGCGCAGCGGTTGCAGCGAGCGTAATCGATACTCGGACGCTGCGCGCGCCACAGGCCGGTTCGCGCCTGCGCGCTGCTGGCCGAGGCCATAATGTCGGGTGCCGCGCGCGGCACCGTTTCCAGGGGCAGGTCGACCCAGCGCGGCACCACATAGGCGCTCGCTGCGATCGGCCGGCCCTCGCGCACGATGCCTGCGTTCCCGGCGACCGCGTCGAAAGCGCGCAGCGCGCACCCGGCGCTCTTCGCCAGCAGCTCCGGGCCGAGCGGCGCGAGCTCCGCGGCGAGCGCGCGCTCCAGGTGCTGGCGCTGGACGACGCCCAGCAGCCGCGCCGCGGCGCCGGCGCAGGCCGCGGCGCCGGAGGCGGCGTCCGGGGGCAGCGTGACGATCGGGCCGCGCAGGCCGAGCCGCGCGCGCCAAGCCGGCGCGTCGAGTTCGCTGCGCACGAGCAGCACCGTGTCCTCGGACATCCCGAGCAGCACGCTC
>JBFLYF010000334.1:0-3354 GCA_040756795.1 Pseudomonadota bacterium | reverse complement strand
CCGCTGGTGTCATGGGTATGGAAGTGGATCGGCAGCCCGGTTTCCTGCCTGAGCGCCGCAACCAGCGCGCGCGCCGCGCGCGGCCGGCACACGCCCGCCATGTCCTTGATGCCGAGGATGTGGGCGCCGGCGCGCTCGAGCGCCTTCGCCAGGGCGACGTAGTACTCGAGGCCGAACTTGGGCCTGGCCGGATCGAAGAGGTCGCCGGAATAGCAGATCGCCGCCTCGCAAAGGCTCCCCGACTCGCGCACCGCGTCGATCGCCACGCGCATGTTCTCGACCCAGTTGAGCGAGTCGAACACGCGGAACAGGTCGACTCCGGCCCGCGCCGCCTCGGCGACGAAGAAGCGCACCACGTTGTCGGGATAGTTCGTGTAGCCGACCGCGTTCGAGGCGCGTAGCAGCATCTGCAGCAGGATGTTCGGGACGCGGCTGCGCAGCTCGGCCAGCCGCTCCCAGGGGTCCTCCTTGAGGAACCGCATCGCGACGTCGAACGTGGCGCCGCCCCAGCACTCGAGCGAGAACAGCTGCGGCGCGAGGCGCGCGTAGCAGGGGGCGATCGCGAGCATGTCGTGCGTGCGCATGCGCGTCGCGAACAGCGACTGATGCGCGTCGCGCAGGGTGGTGTCGGTGAGCAGCACGCGCGGCTCCTCGCGCATCCAGCGGGCGAACGCCTCGGCTCCCAGCTCCCGCAGCCGCTCGCGCGTCCCGCGGGGCGGCGCGGCGGCGAGATCGCAGGCGGGCAGCGCGGGCGCCGGCAGCGGCGCCCCCGCGAGCGCGCGGCCCTTCATCTCCGGGTTGCCGTTGATGGTCACTTCGCCGATGAACTGCAGCAGCTTCGTGGCGCGGTCGCGGCGCTGCGGGAAGCGCAGCAGCTCGGGCGTCTCGTCGATGAAGCGCGTCGTGCACTCGGCGGAGCGGAACTGCGGGTGGGTGATGACGTTCTCGAGGAACGGCAGATTCGTGGCGACGCCGCGCACGCGGAATTCGCGCAGCGCCCGGTGCATCCGCGCGATCGCCTCCTCGGCCGAGTGGCCCCACGCGGTCACCTTGACGAGCAGCGAATCGTAATAGGGCGTGATGACCGCCCCCGAGTAGGCGGTGCCGCCGTCCAGCCGCACCCCGAAACCGGCCGCGCTGCGGTAGGCGGTGATGCGCCCGTAGTCCGGCAGGAAGCCGTTCTCCGGGTCCTCGGTCGTCACGCGGCATTGCAGCGCGTGGCCGTGCACATGGATGTCCTCCTGGCGCGGGACGAACGAATCCGGCTCGCCGATGCGCGCGCCTTCGCTGATGCGGATCTGCGCCTTGACGATGTCGATGCCGGTGACCTCCTCGGTCACGGTGTGCTCGACCTGGATGCGCGGGTTCACCTCGATGAAATGGAACTCGCCGGACTCGGCGTCGATCAGGAACTCGACCGTTCCGGCGTGGGTGAGGCCCGCCGCGCGCGCGATCCGGAGCGCGGCGTCGCACAGCCGGCCGCGCTGCGCGGCGGAAAGGTAGAACGCGGGCGCGCGCTCGACCACTTTCTGATGGCGCCGCTGCACCGAGCAGTCGCGCTCGAAAAGGTGCACCACGTTGCCGTGCAGGTCGCCGAGCACCTGCACCTCGACGTGGCGCGCGCGGCGCACGAGCTTCTCCAGATAGACCTCGTCGCTGCCGAAGGCGGCGCCGGCCTCGCGCCGCGCCGCTTCCAGGCTCGCCGCCAGCTCGGCTTCGCCCTCGACCGCGCGCATGCCGCGCCCGCCGCCGCCCCAGCTCGCCTTGAGCATCAACGGATAGCCGATCCGCCCGGCCTGGCCTTTCGCTTCCTGCGGATCGCGCGCCAGCGCGCCGGTCGCCGGCATGACCGGCACGCCCGCGGACCGGGCGAGCTCGCGCGCCGCGACCTTGTTGCCGAGCAGGCGCAGGACCTCGGGGCGCGGGCCGATGAACAGGATGCCGGCGCGCTCGCAGGCCTCGGCGAATTCCGGGTTCTCGGAGAGAAAGCCGTAGCCCGGATGGATCGCATCCACGCCGGCCTCGCGCGCGACGCGCAGGATGCCCTCGATGTCCAGGTAGGCGTCGATCGGCTTGCGGCCCTCGCCCACCAGATAGCTCTCGTCGGCCTTGGTGCGATGCAGGGCGAAGCGGTCCTCCGCCGAGTGGATCGCCACGGTGCGGATGCCCATCTCGGCGGCCGCGCGCATCACCCGGATCGAGATCTCGCTGCGGTTCGCCACCAGCAGGCTGCGGATTTTCCTGGCCGTCGACACGGGCGCGTGCCGCTGCTCCGGAGTGTCAAATCACAAGCATATCGCCCGGCGCCGGATTGCGCTCGTGCTCATCGCGGAACTGCCTTATATTTGAAGCGCTTCGTCGGCCATGCGACCTGAAACCAAATACGCCAAGAGCGGCGATGTTCACATCGCTTACCAGGTTACGGGCTCTGGTCCGTTGGACGTCATCTGGGTGCCCGGATTCGTCTCGCATCTCGACGCCGACTGGGAAAACCCCGTGAGGCGGCGCATCATCGAGCGGCTGAGCTCGTTCTGCCGCCTGATCCGCTTTGACAAGCGGGGAACCGGGCTATCGGATCGCGTTGCAATCCCGAGCCTCGAGCAACGCATGGATGACGTTCGCGCGGTGATGGACGCGGTGGGCTCGAAGCAGGCAGCGCTGCTCGGGGTATCCGAGGGCGGCCCGATGTCGCTGCTTTTCGCCGCCACCTATCCCAACCGCACGATTGCGCTTGCCCTCTACGGCTCCTACGCTCGGCGCGTATGGGCGCCCGACCACCCGTACGGCAAGACGGCCGCGGACTGGAAGGGCTTCGTCGAGCGTCTCGAGCGGGAGTGGGGCGGTCCCGTGGCGATCGACATCTTCGCCCCGAGCATCCTTGACGACGACGCAAAGAAGGACGCGGCAGCGAGTTACTTCCGTCAGGCCGCCAGCCCCAGTGCCGCGGTGGCCGTCATGCGGATGAACGGGGAGATCGACGTGCGGCATGTGCTGCCGGCGATTCGAGTGCCGACGCTCATCGTGCACCGAAAAGGCGACAGGCTGACGTCCATCGAGCAGGCGCGCTATCTCGCCGACAAAATTCGCGGGGCCCGGCTTGTGGAGCTGCCCGGCGACGACCATTCCTACTCGGTCGGCGATGTGGAGGCGCTGTTTGGCGAGATCAAGGAGTTTTTCACGGGCGTTCGCCATGCTGCCGAGCACGATCGCGTCCTCGCGACGATCCTTTTCACGGATATCGTGCGCGCAACCGAACGCGCCGCGGAAATGGGCGATCACCGCTGGCGCGAGTTGCTCGCGCAGCACCACGCGGTGGTGCGGCGCGAACTGGGCAGGTTTCGAGGACGGGAAGTC
>JBFLYF010000333.1:0-3367 GCA_040756795.1 Pseudomonadota bacterium | reverse complement strand
TTGATGATCGAGGGCTGGATGCCCTCGGTCGGCTCGTCCAGGATCAGCAGCCTCGGGCCCATGGCGAGCGCGCGCCCGATCGCGAGCTGCTGCTGCTGGCCGCCGGAGAGGTCGCCGCCGCGGCGGCCGAGCATCTGGCGCAGCACCGGGAAGAGCTCGAAGACGCGCTCCGGCACGCGCGCGCCGCGCGGCCGGGTGGCGAGGCCCATCCGCAGATTCTCCTCGACCGTCAGCCGGCCGAAGATCTCCCGCCCTTGCGGCACATAGCCGATGCCGGCGCGGACTCTTTCGTAGGGTCTCGCATCGGCAATGCTTTTTCCATGGAAAAGCAGCTCCCCGGTCCTTGCGGGGACAAGGCCCATCAGCGTCCGCAAGAGCGTGGTCTTGCCGACGCCGTTGCGGCCGAGCAGCGCCGTCACCTTGCCCGCCGGGATCTGGAACGAGACGTCGCGCAGGATGTGCGAGCCGCCGTAGTACTGATTAAGGGACTTTACCTCAAGCATGTTTCCGGGAAGGCATTCAGAACAATCATCTGCCCAAATAGACTTCGATGACTCTCGGGTCGTTCTGCACCTGCGCCATCGGCCCTTCGGCGATCACGCCGCCCTCGTGCAGCACCGTGACCTTGCGCGCGATTCTCTCGATGAACGCCATGTCGTGCTCGACGACCACGAGGGAATGCCGGCCGGCGAGCGAGAGGAACAGCTCCGCGGTGCGCTCGGTCTCCTCGTCGCTCATGCCGGCCACCGGCTCGTCGAGCAGCAGCAGCTTCGGCTCCTGCGCGAGCAGCATGCCGATCTCGAGCCACTGCTTCTGGCCGTGGGAGAGCAGGCCCGCGACGCGATCGGCGTCGTCTTTGAGTCGAATTGTCTTCAGCGTCTCGGAAATGGAATCTTTTTCAGTTGAAGACAGGACGGAGAACAACGACTTCCTTACCCGTTTGTCCGCCTTCATCGCCAGCTCGAGGTTCTCGAACACGGTCAGGTACTCGAAGATGGTCGGCTTCTGGAACTTGCGGCCGATGCCGGCGTGCGCGATCTCGGCCTCCGAGAGCCGGGTGAGATCGATCGTCTGGCCGAAGAACGCCGTGCCCGCGTCGGGGCGCGTCTTGCCCGTGATCACGTCCATCATGGTGGTCTTGCCCGCGCCGTTGGGGCCGATCACGCAGCGCAGCTCGCCGACGTCGATCGAAAGCGACAGCCGGTCGAGCGCCTTGAAGCCGTCGAAGCTGACCGAGATGTCCTCGAGGTACAGGACGACGCCGTGCGTCGCGTCGAGCCCCGCGCCGGCGAGGTGGCCGAAGGCGCCGCCTTCGTTCGCGGCGACGGCGTGGCTATTCATCTCGCTTTCAGCCTGGAAAGCAGGCCGACGACGCCTCGCGGCAGAAACAGCGTCACCAGGATGAAGATCGCCCCGAGCGCGTACAGCCAGTACTCCGGGAACGCCTGGGTGAAGAGGCTCTTCGCGCCGTTCACCAGCCCGGCGCCGAGGATCGCGCCGCTGAGCGTGCCGCGGCCGCCGACCGCGACCCAGATCGCGATCTCGATCGAGTTGGCGGGCGACATCTCGCCCGGGTTGATGATGCCGACCTGCGGCACGTAGAGCGCGCCGGCGATGCCGCAGATCACCGCCGAGAGCGTGAAGATCGCGAGCTTGTAGTGCACCGTGTTGTAGCCGCAGAACGCCACGCGCGTCTCGGCGTCGCGGATCGCGGTCAGAACGCGACCGAATTTGGACGTCACGATCCAGCGTGCCAGAAGGAGAGTAAGAATCAGAGTACAACCTGTAAAAGCAAAAAGAATCATCCGCGTCTCGGGCGTGGTGATCGGCAGGCCGAGGATGCGCTTGAAGTCGGTGAAGCCGTTGTTGCCGCCGAAGCCCATGGCGTTGCGGAAGAACGCCAGCATCGCCGCGAAGGTGAGCGCCTGGGTGATGATCGAGAAGTACACGCCCTTGACGCGCGAGCGGAAGGCGAAGTAGCCGAACACGAGCGCAATGACGCCTGGAACGAGAATGACCAGGAGCAAAGCCCACCAGAACTGGTCGCTCATCCACCAGTGCCACGGCAGCTCCTTCCAGTCGAGGAACACCATGAAGTCGGGCAGGTCCGACTGGTATTGCCCCTCGCGGCCGATCTGGCGCATCAGGTACATGCCCATGGCGTAGCCGCCCAGCGCGAAAAACAGGCCGTGGCCGAGCGACAGGATCCCGGCGTAGCCCCAGATCAGGTCCATCGCGATGGCGACGATCGCGTAGCACATGATCTTGCCGACGAGGGTGACCCAGTACTGCGAGAGGTGAAGGGGGTTGTCGGTCGCCGTTTTCAGGCTCAGCAGGGGGAAAACGACGAAGAGAACCAGGGCGGAAACCCCCAGCAAAGTCCATCCCGTCGGGCCGTAGAGCCGCCTCATGCCTCCACCGCCCTGCCCTTGAGCGCGAACAGGCCCTGCGGCCGGCGCTGGATGAAGAAGATGATGAAGACGAGCACCGCGATCTTGGCGATCACCGCGCCCGAGACCGACTCGAGGAACTTGTTGGCGAAGCCGAGCACCAGCGCGGCGTACACCGTGCCGGCGAGCTGGCCGACGCCGCCGAACACCACCACCATGAACGAGTCGACGATGTAGGCCTGGCCGAGCTCCGGGCCGACGTTGCCGATCTGCGTCAGCGCGCAGCCCGCCAGGCCGGCGATGCCCGAGCCGAGGCCGAAGGCGAGCGTATCGACGCGACCGGTCGGCACGCCGACGCAGGAAGCCATCTCGCGGTTCTGCGTCACCCCGCGGACAAACAGCCCGAGCCGCGTCTTGTTGAGAAGCAGATACATCAGGAACAGGACGAGGGCGGCAAAGCAGATGATGAAAATCCTGTTCCAGGGCAGCACGATCCCGGTGAAGGCCTCGATGCCGCCCGACATGAACGCCGGGTTCTCCACCTGCACGTTCTGCGGGCCGAAGCCGGTGCGCACCGCCTGGATCAGCAGCAGGCTGATCCCCCAGGTGGCGAGCAGCGTCTCGAGCGGCCTGCCGTAGAGCCAGCGGATCACCAGCCGCTCGAGAAGCATTCCCACGCAGGCGGATACGACGAACGCCGCGGGGACTGCCGCGGCAAGATACCAATCAAAAAAACCGGTATTCCTGAAAAAACCCTGAACCACGTACGTCGTATAGGCGCCGATCATGATCAGCTCGCCGTGCGCCATGTTGATCACGCCCATCAGGCCGTAGGTGATCGCGAGGCCGAGCGCGGCGAGCAGCAGGATCGAGCCGAGCGAGACCCCGGCGAAGACGAGCCCCGCGCGCTCGCCCCAGGCGAGGCTCGCCTGCACCTCGCGCAGGCTCGCTTGCGCGGCGGCCTTGATGTCCGGATC
>JBFLYF010000332.1:0-3377 GCA_040756795.1 Pseudomonadota bacterium | reverse complement strand
GGCCTGATCGGCATCGGCTACGGCATCGTCTCGGGCCTGGTCGCGGGTGCGATCGCGCAGTACTGGCACAAGAACGAGTTCGGCCTGGTCGCGAGCCGCCTCTACATCGCCTGGTGCGCGGCGGCGATCAGCCTGCCGGTGCTCGCGGGCGCGCTGTTCGACCGCACCGGCAGCTACGCCGCCGCGGTCTGGATCGCCGCGGGCATCAACGTCCTCGGCGTGCTCGCGGCGCGCCTGCTCCCGGCGCGCCCGTAGCGCTATCTCTTCTTCCGCTCCCTGAACGCCTTTACCCGCTTGCGCGGCTCGGCCGACTCGTAGCTCGCGGCGAACTCCTCGATGCTCGCGCGCACGCTCGCCTCGAGCGGCGCCTCCTCCCAGAGCTTGCAGAGGCGCTTCTGCGCGCGGATCGCCTCGGCGCCGCCTTGAAGGATGGAATCGACTGCTTTGTCTGTTGCTTTGTCCAGCTCTTCCATCGTTGTCATTTTTTCAATCAAACCCCAGGTCAAAGCCTCTTCAGCCCCGATTGTCTCCCCCGTCAGCACCAGCCAGCGCGCGCGGCCGGCGCCCACCAGGCGCGGCAGCAGCGCGGCTTCCACCACCGAGGGGATGCCGAGGCGCACCTCGGGCATGCCGAAGGCGGCGTGCGCGGCGGCGATGCGCAGGTCGCACGCGGCGGCGATCTCCAGGCCCGCGCCGAGGCACCAGCCGTTGACGCGCGCGATCACCGGCACCGGGCAGTCGCGGATCGCGGCGCAGGCGTCGTGGATGAGGCCGATGAACTCGCGCGCCGAGCGCGGATCGAGCGCGCCCAGCGTCTCCAGGTCCGCGCCGCCGATGAAGGCCTTGTCGCCCGCGCCGCTCAGGACCACGGCGCGCAGCCGCGGGTCGGTGAGCGAATTCATCAGCTCGACGATCCGCTGCAGCGACTCGCGCGTCAGGCTGTTCAGCTTCCGCGGGTTGTCCACGGTGAGGCGCGCGACCAGCGCCTCGCCGCGCGGCTCGAGGGCTAGCGCGAGCGCCGCGCGCGCCGTCACGCGCCCCGGGCCGCGGCGCGCGCGCCGGGCGGCGCGCTCATTTCACCCGCCAGCGCGCGCTCGAGCTTGCGCGCGTCGGCGTCGAAGCGGCGGATGCCCTCGGCGAGCTTCTCGACCGCCATCGCGTCCTCGTTGTGCATCCAGCGGAAGCTTTTCTCGTCCAGAGAGATTCTCTCGAGATCCAGCGTTGCGGATTTTCCTGGCGAGAGTTTCCTCTCAACCTGCCCGGGAGAGGAAGACAATTTCTGGAGCAAATCCGGCGCAATCGTCAACAGGTCGCACCCGGCGAGCGCGAGGATCTGCTCGGTCTTCCTGAAGCTCGCGCCCATCACCTGCGTCGCGTAGCCGTGCCTCTTGCAGTAGTGGTAGATGCGCGTCACGGAGGCGACGCCCGGGTCCTCGGCGATCGGGATGTCGTCCACCTTGCGCGCCTGCCGGTGCCAGTCGTAGATGCGGCCCACGAAAGGCGAGATCAGCGTCACGCCCGCCTCGGCGCAGGCCACCGCCTGCGCGAAAGAGAACAGCAGCGTCATGTTGCAGTGGATCCCCTCGCGCTCCAGCCGCTCCGCGGCGCGGATGCCTTCCCACGTGCTTGCGAGTTTGATCAGGATTCTTTCGGGACTGATGTTCTTCTTCTGATAAAGCGAAATCAGGTGACGCGCCTTCGCGATGCTGCCCTCGGTATCGAAGGAAAGGCTCGCATCGACTTCGGTGGACACCCTGCCCGGGATGAGCCTCAAAATCTCGCAGCCGAAATTGACGAACATCTGATCGAGGTCTTTGGCGATCAAATGCCGAAACCTCGAATCCTGCGCCGCCGCGAGCAGCAGCGACGGGTTGGTGGTGGCGTCCTGCGGCTTCCAGCGCGCGATGGCGTCGATGTCGCCGGTGTCGGCGACCACCACCGAGTGCCGCCGCAGGGACTCGAGAAGGCTCACAGGACGGCAGGATACAACGCTCTGTCAGAAACTGTCAGGTCGGGAATATCTCCGCGCCGGGCGCGGGCGCTCGGGTAGGGTAGCGGGATGGCCTCGCACCGCCTGGCGCGCATCAACTACACCGTCCGCACCGTCTCGTTCGCGTGGTGCGCGCTGGTGGTCGGGCTGGTGCTCTGGGAGCGGCAGGCGGGCGCGGCCGCGTGGTCGCTCGCCGCGCTGCAGTTCCTCGCCTACCCGCACCTCGTCTACCTGCGCGCGATGCGCTCGGCCGACTCGCGCCGCGCCGAGCTGCAGCACCTGTACCTCGACCCGCTGCTGTTCGGCGCGTGGATCGCGGCGCTCGGCTTTCCGGTGTGGGTCGCCTACGCGGCGCTGTTCGCCACGACGCTCAACAACGCGGTGATGCGCGGCTGGACAGGCGCAGGGGTTTCGGTCGCGATCTTCGCCGCGGGCGCGCTCGCCTGGACCGTGCCGATGGGCCACTTCCGCTTCACGCCGACGAGCCCGCTGGTCACCGCGCTCTGTTTCCTCGGCTCGCTCGGCTACACCACGATGGTCGGCGTGGTGGTGTTCGGCCAGAGCCGGCGCCTGCGCGAGGCGCGCGAGAGCCTGCGCGAAGGCGAGCGCCGCTACCGCCTGATCACCGAGCACGCGGGCGACCTGGTGGCGATGGTGGACCGCGACGGGCGCTGGCTCTACGCCAGCCCCTCGTACTCGCGGATCCTCGGCAGCGAGAATCTGCTCCAGGGACGCGACGCGTTCGCCGCGCTGCACGAGGAGGACCAGTTCCGGGTGCGCGGCGCGCTGCAGGTGGTGGTGAGAAGCGGCGAGACCTGCCGCCTGCGCATGCGCCTGCACACCGCGGCGGGGGACGTGCGCAGGTTCGAGGCGCTGGTGCACGCGGTGAAGGACGAGGCGGGCGCGATCACCGGCGCGGTGATCGCCTCGCGCGACGTCACCGAGCTGCGCGACCGCGAGGAGCAGCTCGAGGTCGCGGCGCACGCCTTCGAGAGGATGGCCGAGGGCATGGTGATCGCCAACGCCGCGGGCCGCATCCTCACCGTGAACCAGGCCTACAGCCGCATCACCGGCTACCCGGCCGAGGAGCTGCTCGGCCGCCAGGAGAGCGACTTCCGCTCGGCGATGCAGCCGCCGTCCTTCTACGACGACCTGTACGCCGAGGTGCTGCGCAGCGGCTACTGGAACGGCACCACCTGGTGCCGCCGGCGCGACGGCACCGTGTACCGCGAGTGGAGGAGCGTCTCCGCGGTGCGCGACGCCGAGGGGCGCGTCACGCACTACGTGAGCCTGATCCGCGAGCTGAACGGCCACGCCGCCGACGCGCGCCCCGCCAAGACCGCCTGACGGAATTCGGGGACGGAGCCCGATCTCCACGCTCCCGCTT
>JBFLYF010000331.1:0-3386 GCA_040756795.1 Pseudomonadota bacterium | reverse complement strand
AGAAGCGCGCGAGCAGCGTCTGCGCCGCGCGCTCGGGCGACGGCGTCCAGAGCGGGCTCACGGCTCCACCCTCGCGGCGAGCAGCCGCTCGCGGATGCCGTTCGGGATCCGCTTCGCCTTCTGCGCCTTCATGTCCACGAAAACGACTACCGCGGCGCCGTCGGCATACAGCTCCGGGTCCCGCGGTTCCCCATTGATCACGCGCAGCTCGTAGTGCGTAGCCACGCTCGAGCCGCCCGGTCTGCCGACGTAGAGCCGCACCTCCACCGTGCCGGGATAGGTGATCGCGCGCTTGTAATTGCAGCTCGCATTGGCGATGACGATGCCGGTCGAGACCCAGGCCTCGCGCTCCGGCACGAGCGCGCGGAACCAGCTGATGCGCGCCTGCTCCATGAAGCGGAAATAGACCGTGTTGTTGACGTGGCCCATCGCGTCCATGTCCCCCCAGCGGATGGGGATCCGCTCGACATGAGCGAGTCTTCTTTCCTCTTTCACGATAAGAGCTTAAAAATAAAGCGGCATTCTATAATCCCTTCATGACCCGCGAGTCGATGCAGTATGACGTCGTCGTCGTCGGCGGCGGCCCCGCCGGGCTCGCCGCGGCGATCCGCCTGAAGCAGCTGCGGCCCGGGACCTCGGTCTGCCTGATCGAGAAGGGCTCGGAGATCGGCGCGCACATCCTCTCGGGCGCGGTGATGGACCCGCGCGCGATCGACGAGCTGATTCCCGACTGGAAGGAGAAGGGCGCCCCGCTGAACGTCGCAGTTTCCGAGGATCGGTTTTTGTTCCTGACGGAAAAAACTTCGTTTAGAACGCCGAACTTCCTGTTGCCAGCCTGCTTCAAGAACCACGGCAACTACGTGATCAGCTTGGGGAGCCTGTGCCGCTGGCTCGGCCAGCAGGCCGAGGCCGCGGGGGTGGAGATCTTTCCCGGCTTCGCCGGGGCCGAGGTGCTCTACGACGACAAGGGCGCGGTGAAGGGCGTCGCCACCGGCGACATGGGGATCGACAAGCAGGGCGAGCGCACCGACGCCTACCAGCCCGGCGTGGAGCTGCGCGGCAGGTACACCTTCTTCGCCGAGGGCTGCCGCGGCAACCTGGGGCGGCAGCTGGAGCAGAAGTTCGGCCTGCGCAAGGGCTCGGATCCTCAGGTCTACGGCATCGGCCTGAAGGAGCTCTGGGACCTGAAGCCGGAGAAGCACGTGCCCGGCCTCGTCGTGCACACCGCGGGCTGGCCGCTCGGCAGCGACACCTACGGCGGCTCGTTCCTCTATCACGCCGAGAACAGCCAGGCCGCCGTGGGCTTCGTCGTGGGGCTCGCCTACACGAACCCCTACCTCAGCCCCTACGAGGAGTTCCAGCGCTACAAGACCCATCCCGCGATCCGCGCCTTCCTCGAGGGCGGCAAGCGCGTCGCCTACGGCGCGCGCGCCATCGCCGCGGGCGGCCTGCAGTCGCTGCCCGAGCTCGTCTTCCCCGGCGGCTGCCTGATCGGTGACGACGCGGGCTTTCTCAACGCCTCGCGCATCAAGGGCAGCCACGCCGCGATCAAGTCGGGCATGCTCGCCGCGGAAGCCGCTGCCGCGGCGCTCGGCGCCGGCCGCTCGGGCGACCTGCTGGGCGACTACCCGGAGGCGTTCCGCGGCAGCTGGCTCTTCGACGAGCTCTACCGCGCGCGCAACTTCAAGCCCTGGATGGCGAAGGGCCTGTACACCGGGACGCTCATGGTCGGGATCGACCAGATCGTCTTCGGCGGCAAGGCGCCGTGGACGCTGCACCACGAGCATGCGGATCATGAAACGTTGAAGAACAAGTCCGAAGCCGAACCGATTCAATACCCGAAAGCCGACGGCGTGATCAGCTTCGACCGGCTGACCAGCGTCTCCTTCTCCAACACCAACCACGGCGAGGACCAGCCCGCGCACCTCACGCTCAGGGACGCGGCAGTGCCGATCAAGGTGAACCTTGAGCTCTACGATGCGCCCGAGCAGCGCTACTGCCCGGCGGGCGTCTACGAGATCGTGCGCGAGGACTCCGGGCCGCGCCTGCAGATCAACGCCCAGAACTGCGTGCACTGCAAGACCTGCGACATCAAGGACCCCACCCAGAACATCGTCTGGGTGACGCCCGAGGGCGGCGGCGGTCCCAACTACCCGAACATGTAGCGGAGGAGCCATGGCAAGCGGAGCTAAGCCCTACTCCACCTTCTCTTCGTTCTATCCCTATTACCTTTCCGAGCACTCGAACCAGACCTGTCGGCGCTTGCACTTCATCGGCACCTCGCTCGGACTGCTCTTCGTGCTGCACGCCCTTTCCACGCTGAATTTCTGGTGGCTTTTCGTCGGCCTGGTGCAGGGCTACGCCTGGGCGTGGGCCGGGCACTTCTTCTTCGAGCACAACCGCCCCGCCACCTTCACCTACCCGCTGTACAGCTTCATGGGCGACTGGGTGATGTGGAAGGACATCCTGACCGGCAAGATCCGGTTCTGATCCCGGACGATCTCACCGAGTCGTTCCAGCCGATCATCGGCCACGCGGTGACGCTGCGGCCGCTCAGGCCCGAGGACCACGAGGTCGAGCTGGCGTTCGTGAGCGCGCTCTCCCCCGACACGCGCCATAACCGGCTGCTGGGCGGCGCGCGGCGCATCACGCGCGAGTACATCGACAGCCTGATCACCATCGACTATTCGCGCGACATGGCGCTCGCCGCGAGCGTCATGCTCGAGGGCCACGAGACGCTCATCGGCGTCGCGCGCTACGTGCGCGTGGGCGCGGATGCCTGCGAGTTCGCGCTGGTCGTCGCCGACGCCTGGCAGGGACGCGGCATCGGCCGGCGCATGCTCGAGAAGCTCGCCGCGGTGGCGCGCGGCCGCGGCCTGCGGCGCATCTACGGCGACGTGCTCTCGACCAACCGCGGCATGCTCGAGCTGACCGGGCGGCTCGGCTTTGCGCGCGGCCGCCACCCCGACGATCCCACGCTCACGCGCGTCACGCTCGATCTCGCCTGATCCCGTTTGATTCGGGTCAACACGGGAGCGCGCGGAACGTGCTCTCCTTTCCAAATGGAATTCGATGAGCTCGGCCCGGCCAAAATCATCCAGGTCAGCGAGCCGAAGAGCGCGCTGCGCGCGATCCTGGTGGTCGACAACGTCGCCTGCGGCCCCGCGATCGGGGGGCTGCGCATGGCGCCCGATGTCTCGCTCGAGGAATGCGCGCGCCTGGCGCGCGCGATGACCCTCAAGAACGCGGCCGCGGGCCTGGCGCACGGCGGCGGCAAGTCGGTGCTGTTCGGCGACCCGCGCATGGCGCGCCCCGCCAAGGAACGGCTGATCCGCGCCTTCGCGCACGCGCTCAGGAACGAAACCGACTACATCTTCGGCCCGGAC
>JBFLYF010000330.1:2767-3410 GCA_040756795.1 Pseudomonadota bacterium | reverse complement strand
TGGGGGGCCGGCCCCCTATCGGGGCGTGTGCGGGCCCCGTCCCCGAACTACATCGCGAACACCGCGCCCTGCGTCCTGCCGTGCGCGGTTTCGGAATCGTAGGCGCGGTCGCGCGCGCGAAAGCGCGCGAGCAGCGCCTCGTACTGCGACTTGACCGCGGCCTCGAGCCGCTCGCAGCGCGTCCTGGTCACCGCGAGCGAACGCTTGAACTCATGCGCCATCTCGCGGCCGATCTCGAGGTGGCCCTCCTCGTGCTCGCGCAACGCCTTGACGTAGCGGAACCACTGCGCCACCAGGCGGGGCTGGGCGCCCGGCGGCGGCGACCAGCGCGGCAGGTTCATCACCAGGCCGAGCGTGAGGCTGAGCGAGCCGACACTGCAGTTGGCCCCGCTGCGGCGCGGCTCGTACTGGTAGCGCAGCGTCCACTGGGCCTCGCCGTGGGCCCCGCCGCGCGCGTTCAGCGCGGCGAGCAGCGACTGGTAGTCGCCGCCCTGCACGTCGTAGTAGCGGGTCTCGACCTTGCCGCCCGCCTCGGTAACGGCCATCGACCCTGCCTTCGCCGCCGCGCCCTTAGCGTGCGCCTTTGCGCCAGCGGCCTTGGCGGCGGGCTTCGCGGCCGAACTCGCCGGCGCGGCCGCGGCCG
>JBFLYF010000330.1:0-2757 GCA_040756795.1 Pseudomonadota bacterium | reverse complement strand
GCGCGCCTTCGCGGTGCCGCGCACCGTGCTCGATTTCCAGCCCGGCGGGCAGCTGCCCTCGCTGTAGCTGATCTTGCCCTGCGGAGAAACGCACTTCTCCACCGCCGCGAGCGGCGACGCGACAAGCAGCGAAGCGCAGAACAGAAGAAAGCCGGCGACTCGCATGGCGCTAGGGGTTGCCGATGAAGTCGCGCTTGCCGAGCTCGACCCCGTTGTGCCGCAGGATGCCGTAGGCGGTGGCGAGGTGAAAGTGGAAGTTGGGCCAGGCAAAGCCGAGCAGGTACTGCAGCCCTTTCCAGCGCACTTCGAGCGTGCCCAGCCTGAGCTGGATGTCGCGCTCCTCGCTGCCGTCGATCTGCGCCGGCGTGAACGTCTCGATGAACGCGATCGTCTTCGCGATCCGTGTCTTGAGCTCCTCGAAGCTGCGCTCGGTGTCCTCGTGCCTCGGCACCTCTGCGCCCGCGAGGCGCGCCACCGCGCCCTTTGCCGTGTCGCAGGCGATCTGCACCTGGCGGCTCATCGGGAACATGTCCGGGTAAAGGCGGCTCGCGGTCAGCACCAGGGGGTCGATCCCGCGTTCCGCGGCGTGCGCCCGCGCCCTGTCGAGGATGGCGTCGAGGTTCTTCAGGCCGCTGACGAAGCGCGGCGCGCTCGCCAGGTACATCGAGATCTGCATTGCGGGCTCTCTCGCGGACGGAATGACTGAGCCTTTATACTCTCACACCGGGGAGGGGGATCAATGCGCAAGTTCGACATCTCGCCGCAGCCATGAGCGCCTACGATCCGGCGGTGGCGCTCGAGTTCTTCAAGGCCGCGGGCAAGCCCGAGGCGGTGGCGCAGGGCGCCACCATCTTCGCCGAGCACGAGAAGGCGAAGGCGCTGCTGTTCCAGCGCAGCAAGATGTACCTGCTGCTCGACGGCGAGGTCGAGCTGGTGGCGCGCAGGAAAGTCCTCGGCACGGTGCACAAGGGCGAGATCTTCGGCGAGATGGCGTCCCTCACCCAGGCGCCGCGCAGCGCGAGCGCGGTGGCGAAAACCGCCTGCCGCGTCATCGCGCTCGACGACAAGCAGTTCCACCAGGGCCTGAAGATCAAGCCCGGCTTCGCGCTCATGCTGATGAGCATGATGATCGGCCGGCTGCGCGACACGATCGAGAAGCTCGAGACCAGCGAGACGCTCACCCCGGCGAGCGCGATCAAGGAGTCGTTCGTCTTCGACCCCAAGCGCCTGAAGGAGCTGGTCGCGGGCATGGCGGACGATCCGCCGGTGTACTTCGACCGCGGCAAGGTGATCGTGCGCGAGGGGCAGACCGGCCTTCGCATGTACGTGGTGGTCGAGGGCCGGGTCGCGGTCTCGGTCATGGGCCGCGTGGTCGAGCGCCTGCCCGCGGGCGGCGTGTTCGGCGAGCTGGCGCTGATCGAGCAGACCCCGCGCCTCGCGAGCGTGTTCGCCGAGACCGACTGCCAGGTGCTGCCGATCAACCGCGCCGCGTTCCTGCAGCTCGTCAAGACCAGCCCGGAGTTCGCCGCGTCGCTGCTCGGCGCGCTCTCCGAGCGCCTGCGCGTCCTTACCGCGAAGCTGAAGTAGCCCGGCCTCGGGCTTTCGCCCAGCGGCGCACCGATTTCAGGATGCGCTCGTCGGCGAAGCCGAGGCGCGCGAGCACCGGCGCGCGGTCGAACTCCTCGCCGTAGCGCCGGATCAGGCCGCTCTCGAGCTCGCAGAACGCGATGCCGCCGAAGCCCGCGGCGCGACCCTCGCTGCCCGGAATCTTCGAGACGTAACGGAACGCATAGCGCGCGAAACCGATGCGGCCGTCGCTCAGGCAGTCGAGCAGCTTCCACTCGAAGTTGCGCGCGTCGCGATGGAAATAGTCCGTGACCATGCGCGCGATCGCGGCGCGCCCGGCGAATTCGCCGTAAAAGCCGTCGTGGTAGACGCCCTCGGGGGTGAAGCAGGCCGCGGCGCCGGCGCCGTCTCCGGCGCAGATCGCCCGCGTCATGCTGGAAAGCAGCGCCTGGAAGCGGCGCGATTCCGGGCTCATGCCCGGAGTTTAATCGCGCCCGGGGACGCCGCGCAGCCAGCGCACCGCGTCGGTAACGCTGGTGAAGCAGCGCAGCACGTAGCCGCGCGCGCGCGCCGCCATCTCGTGCAGCGCGTAATAGGGATCGTTCTCGATCGCGTCGACCACGGCGACGCGGAAGCCGGCGACGCGGCCCGGCTCGCCGCTCGCCATGGCGAGCGCCCCCAGCGAACCGAGCCGGTCGGCGACCCCCCGGACGTCGATCAGCACGCGGTTGCAGGTCTCGCGCCCCGCCTCGCGCGCGATATCGCGCGCGATCCAGGCCGCGATCTCCCTTCCCTGGCCCGCGGCCCTGCCGGAGACGACCGCGCGCAGCATGCCGTCGCGCACCGCGTATTGGATGAGACAGCCCATGGGAGAACGCTATCAACATGCGCGGCGCGCAGTGCAAAAGATTGTGCGAGTCGCCCAATGCTTAACATCTGACAAAATCTGTGCGCGCATGCCGCCGGCCACCCTCAACCTGCTGGTCCTGAACGTGGCGGTGTTCCTGCTGCAGGGGGTGGCGGGAGCCGAGCTGTTCGCCTGGTTCGCGCTCTGGCCGCCGGGCATGCGCGAAGGGCCCGGCTTCGAGCCCTGGCAGCTGCTCACCTACGGCTTCCTGCACGGCAGCCTCGTGCACCTCGGCTTCAACATGCTGGCGCTCTACATGTTCGGCTCGGACATCGAGCGCCTGT
>JBFLYF010000033.1:0-15333 GCA_040756795.1 Pseudomonadota bacterium | reverse complement strand
TCGCCTCGGTCGGCTACCGCGGCGCGGCGCTGGCGCTGCCCGGCGCGGGCTTCCTCGTCGCGGCGGCGTTCACCCTGCTCGCCGCGCAGGCGCTGCAGACCGCGCTGCTGGGGGGCTTTCTCCTGCTGAGGAATCCCGGGGCGGTCGTCAAGGCCGCGAAGCAGTGGCGCCGCTCGCTGCTCGCGGGCTTCATGGGCGCCGCGGCCTCGGCCGGCTGGTTCACCGGCTTCGCGCTCGAGCCCGCGGCGCACGTGCGCACGCTGGGCCTGATCGAGCTCGTCTTCAGCTACGCAGTGTCGCGGCGGCTGTTCCGCGAGCGCCTGCGGCCGCGCGAGCTCGCCGGCATGGCGCTGCTCGCGCTCGGCGTCGCGGCGATCACGCTGCTGCGCTGAGGCCGGCGGCGTTTGAAACGCCGGCGCAGGCCGAATCGTTCAGGGTTCATCTCTTGACTCCTAAAGCATCGCTGCGTAGCATCGCGCGACTTCCGCGCTGCCCGCGATGCACTACACGATCGAAGCCAAGGCCGACCTGCTGCACGCCCGCGTCTGGGGGCGCGACACCGACGAGCCGCCGTTCCAGGTCTGCAAGGCGATCCTCTCCGAGGCGCTGCGCCTGCGCCTTTCGCGCGTCCTGGTCGAGCTGCGGCAGAAGGTGCCGCTTTCGGCCGTGAGCCAGTTCCGCGTCGTCGAGCGCCTGCCCGAACTCGGCGTCACGGCGAAGTGCCGCATCGCGCTGGTGCACCACACGCCGGGCCTGTACGAGGCGAGCGACATGCTCGACCTCGCGGCGGGCAACCGCGGCCTGAACGTCAAGAATTTCCGCGACCTCGACTCCGCGCTCGCCTGGCTCGGGTAGGAGTAAAGTACGCGTCCATGCGCGGGCGCCGCCTGCTGTTCCTGGCTTGCTTTCTGGCTCTCCTGAATCCGGCTCACGCCGCCGGGGAGAAGAAGCCGCAAGCCGGGAAGCAGGACGAGAGCGGCACCTACGACAGGGACTCGGTCCTGAGGGACGCCGAGGGGTTCTTCGGCAAGCACACCGAGGGCCTCGCCAAGGTGATCGAGAAGGCCTTCGCCGACCACGGCCGGCCCAACGGCACCATCCGGGGCGAGGAGGCGGCCGGCGCGATCGGGGTCGGCCTGCGCTACGGCGACGGCACGCTCCTCACCAAGGCGATGGGCTCGCGCCGCGTGTACTGGACCGGCCCGTCGATCGGCTTCGATTTCGGCGGCAACGTCTCCAAGGTGTTCGTGCTGGTGTACCGCCTGCCGAGGGCGGGCGCGATCTTCCAGCGCTTCCCGGGCGTCGACGGCAGCCTGTACTTCGTGGGCGGCGTCGGCATGAACTACCAGCGGCGCGACGACATCGTGCTGGCGCCGATCCGGCTCGGCGTGGGCCTGCGCGCCGGGGCGAGCGTCGGCTACATGCATTACACGCCGAAGAAAACCTACGTCCCCTTCTAGCGCGCGCTACCTGCTCTACTACTGGCCCGGCATCCAGGGCCGGGGCGAGTTCATCCGCCTCGCGCTCGAGGACGCGGGCGCGCCCTACGTGGACGTCGCGCGCCGGCCGGGCGGCATGGCCGCCATGGAGAAATTCATGGATTCGCCCGCCCTGAAGCGCATCCCGTTCGCGCCGCCGTTCCTCAAGGCCGGGGAACGGGTGATCGCGCAGACGGCGAACATCCTGCTCTATCTCGGCCCGCGCCTGCGGCTTGCGCCGCGCGAGGAGGCCGGGCGGCTCTGGGTGCACCAGCTGCAGCTCACGATCGCCGACTGGCTGGTCGAGGCGCACGACGTGCATCATCCGATCGGCTCGGGCCTGTACTACGAGGAGCAGAAGACCGAGGCGAAACGCCGCGCCGCCGACTTTCTCGCCGCGCGGCTGCCGAAGTACCTGGAGTACTTCGAGAGCGTCCTGGAGCGCGCGCGGGGCAGATATTTGCTCGGAAACTCAGCCACCTACGCCGATCTTTCGCTGTTCCAGATGATCGCCGGCCTGCGCTACGCCTTCCCGCGCGCGACGGTGCGCCTGGAGCGCCGCTGCCCGCGCGTGGTCGCGCTGCACGACCGGGTCGCGCAACGGCCGCGGCTTGCCGCCTACCTCGCTTCCCCGAGGCGCATCGCGTTCAATCGGCAGGGCATCTTCCGCCACTACCCGGAGCTCGACCGGCAAAATAAATCTTGAAAAACATGGGCCTGCGGCTTCGATCTGTGGCATAATTCACCGATGACGGCACGCGCGCTGGACTGGACCAAGGATCGGATCCAGAGTCTGACGAAACCCGAAGTGAAGCAGTTGCGCGCGAACGCCGAGCGGCTGCAGGAGCCCGAAGTGGTCGCCCTGTGCGACGAGGTGCTCGGCAGCCGTCCCAAGCCTGCCGCGGTGCGCCCGGCAAAAACCAGGAAAGGATGACCAGGTGACGGAAGAGGTCCGCGGCTCGGTGCGCGAGCACCCGGGCAGGCAGGAGCGCCGACGCTTCATGCTCGGCAAGTACGAGATCATCGCGCAGCCGATCCCGGGCTCCGCGCACATGCTGCGCTACACCGTGTTCGTCGGCGGGCGCCGCATCGGCGCGACCGCGAGCGTCCCCACGGAATCGGATTGCCGGTACCTCGAGCGGCCGCCGGTGGTGCCGCCGCTCAAGCCTTTCCAGGTGTTCTACCGCCCGGGCCGCCCGAAAAAGGGCGCGACGCCTCCGGCCTCGCACGGCGAGGCGCAGCCCGCGGCCCCGCGCGAGGAAATCCCGGCCGGCATCTCCATCCCCGAGCCCCGCAGGGGCGAGGACGGCTAGCTAGCTCTCCGGCCCGACGCGCCCGCGCAGCCGCTTGAGGCGACCGCGACGCGCCTTGTCTTCCAACCGTTCTCTCCGAGAAGAACGTGTCGGCCGTGTGGCGCGGCGCGGCCTCGGCACGCGCGCGGCGCGCCCGACCAGCTCCTGCAGTCGCCGCAGTGCCTCCTCGCGGTTCAGATCCCGGCTGCGATGCCGCTGCGCCTTGATGACGAGCACGCCCTCGCGCGTGATGCGCTGGTCCTTGAGCGCGAGCAGCCGCGCCTTGACGCCCGCGGGGAGCGAGGAAGCCGCGATGTCGAAGCGCAGGTGCACCGCGCTCGAGACCTTGTTGACGTTCTGGCCGCCCGCGCCCGAGGCGCGCACCGCGGTGAGCTCGACCTCGTCCTCGCGAATCGCCGGCTGCATGCCGGCGGCATTCTAGCCCGGCGGCGCCGCGCACATCCCGCCTTCCCGGCCGCTATTGTCGTCCCGGGGCGACCTGCATAGGATTCGTCGATGCGCGAAGAGGCGATTCTCGTGACCGGCGGGGCGGGCTATATCGGCTCGCACTGCGTGCGGCGGCTGCTCGAGGAAGGGCGCCCGGTTGTCGTCGTCGACAATCTGTGCTCCGGGCATCGCTGGGCGGTGCCGAAGGGCGTGCCCCTGGTCGAATGCGACGCCGGCGATGGCGCGCGCATCGCCGGGGTGCTGCGCGAGCACGGCGTCGCGGCAGTGATCCATTTCGCGGCCCATATCGTGGTGCCGGAGTCGGTCGAGAACCCGCTCAAGTACTACGCGAACAACACCTGCGCCTCGCGCAGCCTGATCGAGAGCTGCCTGCGGCAGGGCGTCGCGCGCTTCGTGTATTCCTCGAGCGCGGCGGTGTACGGCGAGCCGGCCGAACTGCCGATCCCGGAGACCGCGCCCACGCGGCCGCTGAGCCCGTACGGCTCCTCCAAGCTCCTCACCGAGTGGATGCTGCGCGACGTGGCGGCGGCCTCGGCGCTGCGCTACGTGGCGCTGCGCTACTTCAACGTCGCGGGAGCGCGGACCGACGGGACGCTGGGCCAGGCGACGCCGAACGCCACGCACCTCATCAAGGTGGCGGCCGAGGCCGCGTGCGGCCGGCGCGAGGGAGTCCGCGTCTTCGGCAAGGACTACCCGACGCCGGACGGCACCTGCATCCGCGACTATGTCCACGTCGAGGACCTGGTGGAGGCGCACCTGGCGGCGCTGCGCCACCTCGAGGCGGGCGGCGTCTCGGCCACCTACAACTGCGGCTACGGGCGCGGCCACAGCGTGCGCGAGGTGCTCGCGGCGATGCGCGAGGTCTCCGGCGTGCGCTTCGAGACGCTGGACGCGCCGCGCCGCGCGGGCGACCCGGCGCAGCTCGTGGCCGACGCCTCGCGCCTCAGGCGGGAGCTCGGCTGGACGCCGCGCCTGGACGACTTGCGCGCGATTTGCGAATCGGCCCTGCGCTGGGAGCGGGCGCTCAGTCGTAATACTCGCGCCCGAGGTGCGTGATCAGCGCCTCGCCGCGCAGCCAGCGCAGCGTGTTCTTGAGCTTGGTCAGCTGGATGAAGAGATCGTGCTCGGCGTACAGCCCCGGCGCCGTCATCGGGCTCTTGAAATAGAACGACAGCCACTCCTGGACGCCGCCCAGGCCGGCGCGCGCCGCCAGATCGAGGAACAGCGCGAGGTCGAGCACCAGCGGCGCGGCCAGGATCGAGTCGCGGCACTGGAAGTCGATCTTGATCTGCATCGGGTAGCCCATCCAGCCGAAGAGGTCGAGGTTGTCCCAGCTTTCCTTGTTGTCGCCGCGCGGCGGATAGTAGTCCACGCGCACCAGATGGTGGAACTTGCCGTAGAGCCCGGGATAGAGATGCGGCTGCAGGATGGCGTCGAGGACGCCGAGCTTGCTGCGCTCCTTGGTGCGGAACGATTCCGGATCGTCCAGCACCTCGCCGTCGCGGTTGCCGAGGATGTTGGTCGAGTACCAGCCGTTCAGGCCGAGCAGGCGCGCCTTGAGGCCCGGCGCGACGATGGTTTTCATCAGCGTCTGGCCGGTCTTGAAATCCTTGCCCGCGATCGGCACGCCGCTCGCCCCGGCGAGCGCGGTCAGCGCGCCGATGTCGGCCGAGAGGTTGGGCGCGCCGTTGGCGTAGGGAACCCCGAGCTTGATCGCCGCGTAGGCGTAGATCATCGAGGGCGCGATCGCCGCGTCGCTCTCGGCAAGGGCGCGCTCGAAGCGCTCGAGCGTCGCGTGGACCTCGCCGGGCTCGTGGAACGCCTCGGTGGAGCCGCACCAGATCATCACCAGCCGCTCGACGCCTTTTTCCCTGCGGAAGCGCGCGATGTCGTCCATCACCTGCTCGGCCAGCGCCATCTTCGAGGCGCCGGACTTGCGGTGCGTGCCGTTCAGGCGCCTGACCCAGGCCGGATCGAACACCGCCTTCCAGGGACGGATCGCCTCGAGGAACGGGCCGAGCTGCGCCAGATGCTCGCCGCCCAGCACGCCCGCCTTCGCCGCGGCCTCTCGCGCGCTGTCCGGAAACACGTCCCAGGCGCCGAACTCGAGGCTCTCGAGCGGCGCGAGCGGCACGAAGTCGCGGATCGGCGGCGAGCGTCCCTCGGTTCGCTTGCCGAGGCGGACCGTGCCGAGCTGCGTCAGGCTGCCGACCGGCGGCAGCAGGCCGCGCCGGATCGCCTCGACGCCCGCGATGAACGTCGTCGCGACCGCGCCCAGGCCGGGGAGCAGCACCCCGAGCTTGCCGCGCGGCTGCGCGATGGGGCGGCCGTCGTGCGTCCCTGACATCGTGGACAATCATACTGGATGATCCAGGTCGAGCTGATCGGGGGCCTCGGGAACTGGCTGTTCCAGTACGCGATCGGCCGCGTGCTCGCGATGAAGCACGGCACGCGCCTGGAGCTGAATGCATGCGAGCACCACCTGCGGCGCGATTCCCACGGGCTGAGCGACGTCCGCATGTTGCGCTGCTTCGGCATCGAGGCCGGCATCACGCGCATCGGCCGCCTGCGCCGGCGTGTCATGGACTCGCTGCTGCCGGGCGAAAGCGGGAGGCTGTTCCGCGAGCGCGGCTGGGGATACGATCCCGCGGTGCTCGCGCTCGGCGCGAGCGCGCGCCTGTTCGGCTACTTCCAGAGCGCGCGCTACTGGACGGGGCACGAGGCGCAGATCCGCGCCGAGCTCACGCCGCGCATCTCCGCCGGGCACCCGGCGCCGGACTTTCTGGATGCGATCGAGGGCGCGAACGCGGTTTCGGTCCACGTGCGCCGGGGAGACTACGTCCGGTCGGAGCTGCACGACGTCTGCACCCCCGGATACTTCAGGCGCGCGATGGCAATGATGCGCGAGCTCGTGCCCGCCCCCGCTTTCTTCCTGTTCTCGGACGATCCGGCATGGTCCCGCGCGCAGCTTGCCGGGCCCGACGTGATGCAGGTCGAGCTGCCCGGCTCGTGGCGCCGGCCGGTGCTCGACCTGGCCCTCATGAGCCGCTGCCGCCATCACATCATCAGCAACAGCACGTTCTCGTGGTGGGGTGCATGGCTCGATCCGCGGCCGGGAAAAGTCGTGCTGGCGCCCGAGCGGTGGTTCAACGACGAGGCCATGAACCGGCTCGCAATGCAGGACACCGTGCCGAGCGACTGGCGGCGGGTGCCCGTGGCGGGCTGAGCGGCCCCGCGGCCGCGCCGCGTCAGAGCCGCGTGGCGATGACGCGCTCGAGAAGCGCGAGCTTCGCCTCGAGCGGCTCGCGCGTGCTGCGCCAGTCGCCGAACCAGTTCGACGCCGCCCGGTAGTGCAGGAACCTGCCGCCGCAATGCAGTTCCATGTCGTAGCCTTGCGTCGCGGCGGCGTCCCGCAGGGCGATGCCGTCCAGCTCGCGCGGATACTGCGGCTGCATGCCGGGATCGGTCTCGCGCAGCTTGACGCCGTCGCGGTGGATGAAATGGTAGAGCCCGCCGCCCGTATCCACCGCGAAACCCTCGATCCTGCCGCAGGAAAAATCCAGGTCGCCGCCGTGGCGCATGATCTGCGGCATGTTGAAGAGCATCAGCCCGTTCCACAGGTAGACGACATGCCCCCGGCGCTGCAGCAGGCCGGCGATCGCGTAGCCGTCGATGTACGCCTCGACGTCGAAAGCGTCGATGAGAAACATGTCCGAATCGAGGAACAGGACGATCTCGGAAGCATGACGCGGCCGGATGAGCGTGTCGTATGCCCATTGGATGGCGGCCGAGGTCGCCGCACTGGGATCCTGCCGGCGGATCCGCTTCGGCTTGCGGTGGTAGAGAAGGCCGTGCTCGCGGCAGACGCGCTCGTACTCCCCGGTCACGGCGTCCTGCACCGAGTCGTCCACGACATGGAAGCGGTAATCGTTCCTGAGATACTTGCGGAACAGCCGCGCCTGGTACTCCAGGAAGCGCGGCCGGTTCACCACGGAAGTGAAAATTTGCACGGTCATGGTACTTTTGCCGGTCGTGATTCTAGCAACGCGAGGTTTCGGGGACCGGCGCGCGCGCCGTGGAATCGGGGTGCGGCGCACGGGCATGCGCGCGGCCTGCGCATGAAACTGCCGCGCTCGGTATTTGAGGCCGAGGCGCGCTACGCGCGTGCGCGGCGCACGCGCAGCAAGACCTACTGGTCGATTTCGGTGCTCGAAGGCCTCACCCTCGATGCGCTCGTACCGGCCGCGCGCTGCCGCCACCCTGCCCTCGAGGCCGCGCAGGTGCACGATGTTCCGGCCGGTTACCTCGCCGACCCGTTCGCCCTGCAGCGCGACGGGGCGCACTTCCTCTTCTTCGAGATCTACGATCGCGCGCGCAACAAGGGCCTGATCGGGCTGGCGCGGAGCGACGACGGGTTCGCATGGCGCTACGAGCGCACGGTGCTCGAGGAGCCGCACCACCTCTCGTACCCGTTCGTCTTCGAGCAGGACGGCGCCGCGTGGATGCTGCCCGAGTCCTGCCAGGCGGGCGAGGTCCGTCTCTACGAGGCGGACCCGTTTCCCCGCCGCTGGAAGCGCGTCGCCACGCTGCTCTCCGGCCGCGCCTACGTCGATCCGACGCTTCTCAGCCACGAGGGCTGGCATTACCTCTTCGCCGGCGAATCGCACAAAGGCGTGCTGCACCTTTTCTGCGCTCCCCGGCTGCACGGGCCGTGGCGCGAGCATCCGGCCAGCCCGCTGGTGCGCGCCGACGCGCGCCACGCGCGCCCCGCGGGCCGATTCGTCAGCGACGGTACCGGCTGGATCCGCCTCGCGCAGAGCACCGAGCCGGTGTACGGCGCCTACGTCAGCGCCTGGCGCATCACGCGGCTCGGGCCGGACCGCTATCAGGAGGAACCGCTCGACGCGTACCCGATTCTCCGCGGCAGCGGCGACGGCTGGAACGCGTTCGGCATGCACCATCTCGACGCGCGGCGGCGCCACGACGGCTCGTGGGTCGCGGTGGCCGACGGGCTCGATCTCAGGCGGCGCTGGCCGGGCCGGGCATTCCCCTGAGACGGCCGTGATCCTTCGCCAGGGCGAGGATGACCGGCTCGAGGTGCCGCAGGTTCGCGTACCCCTCCTCCGGATAACAGTAGGAGGGCGGCAGGACCTTGGGCTTCTGGACGTAGAAGTATCGGTTCAGGTGGCTCTCGTCGTGCCAGACGGCGACGATTCCGCGCGCCAGGTCGTGCTCGACCGCGTCGCGCAGGCTGCGGGACATCGTCAGGAACGAATCCGCATGGCCGCCGTTGAAGCCGCCCGCGCAGTACAGCCGGTAGGAGGGGTCGTCGACGCAGGCGAGCGAGCGCGGGTTGCGCTCGAACGGGTAGCGGGGGCGGCGCTGGAACAGGCGCGCCCCGAACCAGCGCGGCCGGCGGTAGTAGCCGGGATGCTCGACCCCGACCAGCCGCTCGGAGATGCCGGGCAGGATCTCCTCGCCGCACGGCGCGACGAAGCGCATGTCGCAGTCGACGTAGAAGAGGTAGTCCATGCCGCAGAGGCGCTCGGCATGCTGCGCGAAGTAGTGGTACCGTTTGAGCGTAACCAGCGGCCAGTCCTCGTGCGCGACGGAAATGCGCACCGCGTGCGGGTCGATCGCCGCGGCGTCGCTAAAGACGAAATGCGTCACGTCGTGGCGGGCGAAGAAAAAGCGTCGAGCGGACGCGGCCAGGGCTTCGAGCAGCTCGAGGTAGCGGCCCGTGGCGATCGTGAGCAGGCCGATTTTCAGAGGCACGCGGGGGAATCCGCGGAATGAGCGGCGACCCGCTCGTTTCGGTGGTGGTCTCGACCTACAACCGCTACGAGCGGCTGATGCAGGCGCTCGCCAGCGTGGAGCGGCAGACCTACCGCAACCTCGAGCTGATCGTCGTCAACGATGGATCGTCCGACCCCCGCTACCGCGACGCGCCGCGGCCCCCGGGCGCGACATGGATCGACCTTCCCCGCAACACGCGGGAGACGCACGGCTATCCATGCCTCGGCCACGTGCGCAACGTCGGCATCGCCCGCGCGCGCGGCGAGTATCTGGCTTTTCTGGACGACGACGACACCTGGCTTCCCGGGAAGATCGAGCGGCAGATCGCCGAGATCCGCGGCAGCGGCTTCGGAATGTGCTGCACCGAGGTGTTCGCCACGGACGGCGCCCCCGCGGACGATCTCGAATACCCCAGGTACTACCGCGACATGCTCGGGCTCGCGCTGCCTTCCGAGCTGACGCTCGAGCATGTCGGGGAGAAGAACCTGATCACGCATTCGTCGGTCGTTCTTCATCGTGCGATCTTCGACCAGGCCGGTCCCTATCTGGAGGTTCCGTTGCAGGGCTGCATCGAAGGCGGCAGGCGAGTGGTCGAGGACTGGGAGCTCTGGCGCGGCTGCATGCGCTACACGCGCTGCCGCTACATCGCCGAGCCGCTGGTGCATTACGACTGCAAGTACGGCAAGCTGCGCCGCCCGGGCAGCCGGGCGCGGCTCGCGCTCCTGCGCGCCGCGCGCTCGCTCACCGGGAGCACGAGGAAGATACCGGTCACGTACTAGCTCTCGAGGGCTCGCGCAAGCACGGCCTCGAGAACCCGCGTCTTCGCGGCGGTCTGGTCCGCGTTCATTCGATTCCAGTTCGATCCCGCCCGGTAGTGGAAGAACGCGCCGTCGGCGAGGAAGTCGCTCGCCAGCTCCTCGACCGCGAACTGCGCGTAGTCGGCACGCGCCTGCTCGGGGATCCGCTCCATCCCCGGGCTGCCGCGCGTCACCCGGTCCATGTCGATCCAGCGCACCGGCAGCGCCGGATGCTCGTCGAGGAACAGATGCGTCGGTCCGCCGACGTCGACGTACTCGCCGCACAGGCGCCCGTCGCGGTAATGCTGCGACGGATGGTAAGGCGAGGCGCTCGATCCGCTGCACGCCCAGCAGATCCGGTGCGCGTCGGCCAGCAGCCGGTGGTTGAAGACGACGAGGCCGTTCCACAGGTAGCGCAGCGCGCCGCGCGTCTGCCGCACGCCCGCGATCGCGTATTCGCCGGCGAAGCGGCGGAACGAGAAGCGGCGGACCAGGAACATGTCCGAGTCCATGAACACCGAGAAATCGGCTTCGCGCTCGCGTGCCACGTGCTCTTGCGTGAGGTAATCGAGCGGATAGGAGGCCGCAATGTTGGCGTTCTCGTGGTGCTGCCCGGGGATCGCGAGGTATCGCGATCCCAGCCGCCAGCACAGCAGCCGCAACCGGAGCGAGTCGAGCCTGGCGGTCGCGTTGTCGCAGGCGATGAGCCGGTACGGCTCCTCGAGATGGCGCCTGAGCGTCGCGTGCTGCCACTTGAGGAATTCGACACGCTTGTCGTGCACGGTGTAGATCTTGACGAGCATGTCGACCCGAACAAATATATCATCAGCCACCGGCCTTCCCGGCCTGGCGCCACCGGGTACATGGAACCGCCACCACCGTGAGCCAATGCTGAAGAAGACGACCCGGTTCAAGCGCATGCTTTGCTCCCCGGAGCTCGAGTTCCTGTGCGAAGCGCACAACGGCCTCTCCGCGCGCATCGCCGAGGAGGCGGGGTTCGCCGGCATCTGGGGCAGCGGGCTCGCCATTTCGGCCCAGCTGGGGGTGCGCGACAGCAACGAGGCGAGCTGGACCCAGGTGATGGACGTGCTCGAGTTCATGGCCGACGCGACGCAGGTGCCGATCATGCTCGACGGCGACACGGGCTATGGCAACTTCAACAACGTGCAGCGCCTGGTGCGCAAGCTCGAGCAGCGCGGGGTCGCCGCGGTATGCATCGAGGACAAGCTGTTTCCGAAGACCAACAGCTTCCTCGGCGGCGGGCGCCAGCCGCTCGCGAGCCTCGAGGAATTCCGCGGCAAGATCAAGGCCGCCAAGGACGCGCAGGCGGACCCCGATTTCTGCGTCGTTGCGCGGGTCGAGGCGTTCATCGCCGGCTGGGGGCTGGAGGAGGCGCTGCGCCGCGCCGCCGCCTACCACGACGCGGGCGCCGATGCCGTGCTCATTCACAGCGCGCTCTCGGTCCCGGACGAAGTGCTCGCCTTCGCGCGCGAGTGGAACAACCGCTGTCCCGTCGTGGTCGTGCCGACCAAGTACTACGCCACGCCCATCGAGGTGTACCGCGAGCACCGCGTCTCGATGGTGATCTGGGCCAATCACCTGCTGCGCAGCGCGATCAGCGCGATGCAGGGCGCGGCGCGCGCGCTGCACGACGCGCAGAGCCCGGCGCGGCTCGAGCAGTCGATCGCCCCGGTGGCCGAGGTGTTCCGGCTGCAGGGGGTACAGGCGCTCGAGGAGGCGCAGCAGCGCTACCTGCCGCCCGCGGGCGAGGCGCCCGGCGCGCTGGTGCTCGCCGCGTCGCGCGGCGAGGAGCTGGGCGAGCTGACGCTCGAGCGGCCGAAGGCGATGGTGCGCATCGGCGACCGGCCGCTGCTCGCGCACATCGCCGCGAGCTACCGCAGCGTAGGCATCAAGGACATCACGGTCGTGCGCGGCTACCGCAAGGAGGCGGTGGACCTGCCCGGCCTCGCCTACGTCGACAACGAGGACTATGCCGAGACGGGCGAGCTGGTCTCCTTGTGGCACGGCTTGCGCTCGCGCGACTGGGGCGCGGCGGGCCTGGTGGTGTCTTATGGCGACGTGCTGTTCCGCAAGTACATCGTCGAGAACCTGCAGGAGCTGGAAGGCGACCTGCTGATCCCGGCCGACACGCGCTGGCAGCAGAGCGTGAACCGCGACCGCGACATCGACTATGTCCACTGCTCGCTGCCGTACTCGCGCGCGCATTTCGGCCGGCGCGTGCTGCTGCGCCGGATGGCGGCCGATCTCGCGCCGCAGGAGATTCACGGCGAATGGATGGGCCTGATGTTCATCCCGGGGCGGACCCTGCCGCGGCTGCGCGCGGCTCTGGACGAGATCCTCGCCGACCCTGCCCGGCGCAAGGCGAAGGTGCCGTTGCTGCTCAACCGGCTCGCGCACGCCGGGCTGCAGATCCGCGTCGTGTACACGAGCGGCAACTGGCTCGACGTCGACAGCCTGGACGACGTGGTCAACGCGGCGGCGTTCTCGTGATCGAGGGCCGCGACTTCGTGGACGCCGCCCGCGCCCGCGGCTTTGCGCTCTGGAGCGGGGTGCCGTGCTCGTACCTGACGCCGTTCCTCGGCAGCGTGGCCGGGCACGGGTCGGCGCGCTACGTCGCCGCAAGCAACGAGGGCGAAGCCGTGGCCGTGGCGGTCGGCGCGCAGATCGGGGGCATGCCGGCGATCGCCATGTTCCAGAACTCGGGCCTGGGCAATGCCGTCAATCCGCTCAGCTCGCTCGCCCATGCGCACCGCGTCCCGGTCCTGGTGGTGGTGACGCTGCGCGGCGACCCGGACGGCCCCGCGGACGAGCCGCAGCACGCCTTGATGGGCGCGATCACCACCCGCCTGCTCGAGCTGCTCGAAATCCGCTGGGAATATTTTCCCGAGGCGCGGGACGCGATCGAAGGCTGCCTGCAGCGCGCGCTCGATCACATGAGCGGCACGGGCCTGCCCTTTGCCCTGGTCATGCGCAAGGGATGCGTGGCGCCGGCACCCGTGCCGCCGCAGCCGCCGCTCGGGGGAGCGGCCGCGGCGCTGCCGCCCGCTTCGCCTGCACGCGCAGGCGTGCACGCGCGGCGCGAATTCCTCGCCGCCGTCCTGCAGGCGACCGGCGAGCGCGACATCCTGGTGTCGACGACCGGATATACCAGCCGCGAGCTCTACGCGCTTCAGGACCGTCCCAACCAGCTCTACGTCGTCGGCGCCATGGGCTGCGCCTCGAGCGTCGGGCTCGGCCTGGCCCTCGCGCGACCCGATCTGCGGATCACGGTGCTCGACGGCGACGGTGCCGCGCTCATGCGCATGGGCGCCCTGGCGGCGATCGGGGTCCAGCGCCCCGCGAACCTGCTCCACGTCGTGCTGGACAACGGCATGCACGAGTCCACCGGCGGGCAGGCGAGCGCGACCTCGCTCGTCGACCTCGCGGGCGTGGCCGCCGCCTGCGGCTATCCGCGGGTCTGGCGCGTCGCCGGGCCCGCGCAGCTCGCGGGCATCGTCTCCGCCCCGCGCGATGCGCTCGGGTTCGCGTGCGCCGCGGTCGCGCCGGGGATCGCTTCCGGCTTGCCCCGGCCGCGCATCGCGCCGCCCGAGGCAACCTCGCGCCTGCGCCGCCATATCGGCGAACTGGGCGCCGCGCGGTGATCCTGCTCAATCCGGGCCCGGTCACGCTTTCGCCGCGCGTGCGCCAGGCGCTCGCCGCGGAGGAGCTCTGCCACCGGGAGCCGGAGTTCGCCGCGCTGACGAGCGACGTGCTGCGCCGGCTCGAGCAGGTCTACGAGTGCGGCGCGGACTACGCCGCGGTGCTGCTCACGGGCTCGGGCACCTGCGCGGTGGAGGCGATGCTCTGCACCCTTGCGCCGCGCGACCGGACGACCCTGGTGCTGTGCAACGGGGTCTACGGCGAGCGCATGCTCGAGATGCTGAAGCGGCAAGGCAACCCGGTGCGGGCCCTCGCAGGTCCCTGGACCGACCCGCTCGATCCCGAGGCGGTGCGGCGCGAGCTCGCGGCGCGGCCCGAGATCGCAAGCGTCGCGGCGGTGCACCTGGAGACCACGACCGGCAGGCTGAACCGCCTGGACGAGATCGCCGAGCTCTGCCGCTCGCGCGGCGCAAGCCTGCTGATCGACGCCGTCAGCAGCTTCGGCGGCGAGGACCTGCCGCTCGAGCGCTGGCAGCCCGCGGCGCTCGCGGCCACGGCCAGCAAGTGCCTGCACGGCGTTCCCGGCATCTCCTTCGTGCTCGCGCGCCGCGACGCGCTCGGCGCCAACGACGGAACCGCGCGCAGCCTTTACCTCGACCTGCGCGCGTATCACCGCGAGCAGGCGAACGGCTGGTCGCCCTATACCCAGGCGGTGCAGGTCGTGCACGCATTGCGCGAGGCGCTGCGCGAGCTCGCCGAGGAAGGAGGCTGGCGGGCGCGCAGGAGCGCGTATCTCGCGAGAACGACGCGCGTGCGCGACGCGCTTCGCGCGCGCGGCATCGCGCCGATCATCCCGCCGGAGGATTGCGCCTCGATGCTGAGCGCCTTCGCGATCCCCGAGGGCGACAGCTACGCGCGCCTGCACGACGCGCTCAAGCAGCGGGGCTACATCATCTACGCGGGCCAGGGGACGCTCGCCGGCCGGATCTTCCGCATCGCGACCATGGGCAGCATCGGTGACGACGATATGAGCCGGCTCGTCGAAGCGCTCCGGGAAGTGCTTCGATGCTGAGCGCAGCGGATCTGCGGCGGTGCGGGCGCGACGGCTACCTGCTCGTACGCAAGGCGCTCACGCGCGCGGAGACCGCCGCGTTCGTCGCCGCGGTCGAGCGCATCGCCGCGCTGCCGCCGCGGCCCGGGCGCGAAATGCTGTACTACGAAGACAGCAAGACCGAGGCGGGACGGCGCATCCTCTCGCGGATCGAGAAGTTCGCGGATCCGGGCGAGCCGCTTGCCGCGTTCCTCAGCGGCGGGAGCCTGCTGGCGCTCGTCGAGAGCGTGCTCGGCGAGCCGGCGGTCCTGTTCAAGGAGAAGGTCAACTTCAAGCTGCCCGGGGGCGGCGGCTTCGAGCCCCACCAGGACATCCAGCCCGGCTGGGACGACTACGCCCCCTACTTCCTGTCGGTCGCGGTGGCGCTTGACGAAGCGACCGCCGAGAACGGCTGCCTCGAGCTTGCACCGGGACAGCACCGGCGCGGCTGGCTCGGCGAGCGCTGGAAGCCGCTGACGCCGCAGCAGACCGCCGGAATGCGCTTCGCCGCGGTCGAGATGGCGCCGGGCGACGCAGTGCTGTTCGACTGCTTCGTGCCGCACCGCTCCGGCCCGAACCTGAGCGGGCAGCCACGCCGCGTCCTGTACGCCACCTATAACCGGGCGCGCGACGGCGATCACCGCGAGCGCTACTTCGCCGACAAGCGCGCGAGCTACCCGCCCGACAACGAGCGCGAGCCGGGCAAGACCTACATCTACCGGGTCTAGCAGCGCGCTACATCAGCTCGGCCG
>JBFLYF010000329.1:0-3425 GCA_040756795.1 Pseudomonadota bacterium | reverse complement strand
CGACGTCGTCACGGGCGTGGCCGGCACCCCGGTCGCGAGCATGGACGACCTGCTCGAGGCGCTGGAGCGCCGCCAGCCCGGAGAGGTCGTTGCGGTGACGATCCTGCGCGACGGCAAGCCCGCCGAGGTGAAAGTGCGCCTCGGCCAGACGGATTGAGGCCGCGCATGTGCCGCGCCCTGCTTTACCTCGGCCAGCCGGTGCTGCTCGACAATCTGCTCTACCAGCCCGACTCGGCGCTGGTGCGCCAGAGCTTCATGCCGAAGATGCTGCACATGCTCAACCTCGCCGGCTTCGGCATGCGCGCCTGGGATCCGGCGAGCGCCAATCCCGCGGAGCCCTACGCCTACTACTCGCAGTCGCTGCCGGTGTTCGACCGCAACCTGCAGAACCTGGCGCGCAAGATCCGCCCCTCGTGCGTGCTGGCGCACGTGCGCGGCGTCGCCTACTCGACGCGCGTGGAGATCTCGCTGCAGAACGTGCACCCGTTCCACTTCGCCGGCGTGCCGCTGGTGCTCGCGCACAACGGCGACCTCGCCGAGTTCGCGCGCATGAAGCCGCTGCTCGCCGCGCACGTGCGACCGGAGTTTCTCGCCCAGATCCACGGCACTACCGACAGCGAGTGGATCTATGCGTTGTTTCTCTCACAACTGCCGGGATCTTCGGATCTTCTGCAGGAAGAACCCTTCTTTGATGCAATTCAAAAAACCCTGGAAATCATTCGCGACGCGCGTGCCCGGCTCGGCGTCGCGCTGTCGTCTTCGGTGAACCTGTTCATCGCCAACGGCCGGCAGCTCGCGGCGGTGCGCTATTGCTTCGACTTCGGCTGCTACCGCACCGAGGACCCGGCGAAGGTCCACGAAGCCAACCTCAGCTTCCTTTCCCTCTGGTACACGCTCGGGCGCGACTACGCGCTGCACGAGGGAGAATGGAAGATGGTAGGCGGCGCGGAGAACGCCGACTCGATCATCGTCGCTTCCGAGCCGCTGACGCGCGACACCTCGGCCTGGGTCGAGCTGCCCGAGTACGGCGCGCTCTTCGCCGAGCTGCACGGCGGCCGGCCGCGCGTCGCGGTGCGGCTACTCGACTGAAGCGGTCTCCCTGGCGCGGTGCGAGAGGCGCACCCAGGCGGCATCGACCGCGCGCTGCATCTCCTCGAGCTGGTTGTCGTCGAGGTGCGCATAGCGCCGCTGCGCGGCGAGGTAGTCGCGGATCGGCCGCGATTTGCGCGGCGCGTTGAGCGTGTAGCGCTCGCCGTCCTCGACCTCGTAGAGCGGGAAGGCGCCGCTTTCGACCGCCAGGCGCGCGAGCGCGATGCCCTGGTCTTCCGGCACACCCCAGCCGTCGAGGCAGGGCACGAGCAGCACCAGCAGGCGCGTGCCGCGCATCGCCTTCGCCTTCTCGACCTTGCGCGCGAGATCGGGCAGGAATCCGGCGGTGGCGGTCGCGGCGTACGGGATGCCGTGCGCCGCCATGATCTCGATCAGGTTCTTCTTCGGGCCGGGCTTGCCCGCCGGGGTGGAGCCGGTGCGCGCGAACTGCGGCGTGGAGGAGGACTTCTGCGCGCCGGTGTTCATGTAGCCCTCGTTGTCGAAGCACACGTAGAGGATGTTCTCGTTGCGCTCCGCGGCCGAGGACAGGCACTGCAGGCCGATGTCGTAGGTGCCGCCGTCGCCGGCGAGCACGACGACGTGCGTCTCGCGCTTGCCGCGCGCATCGAGCGCGCGCCGCAGGCCCGAGGCCGCCGCCGCGCTCGATTCCAGGCTCGGCTGGTACACCGGGATGCGAAAGCCGCTCAGCGGCTGCGCGCCGGCGATGATCGCCATGCAGGAGGGCGGGATCACCGCCACGGCGTCGCGTCCGAGCGCCGCGAGCACGTGCCGCGCCGAGAGCGCGTCGATGCAGCCCGGGCAGGCGGCGTGGCCCGAGCACAGGATCGCCTGCTCGGCGAGCGCGCGCACCTGCACTCCCGTCAGGCCACCCATGCCGCTTCCGGTTCCGGCTCGCGCGCACGCATCGCGAGCGCGAGCTCCACAATTTTCTCCGGCGGCACGTTCACGCCGCCCACGCCCGCCAGGCGCCCGTGCACGCGCGGCGCGGCCGGCATGCCGCAGAGCGCGGCGCGCAGCTCCTGGTGCAGCACGCCGCCTGCGCCGGGAGAGAAGTTGCGATCGAGCACCAGCACGTCGCGCACGCCGGCGAGCGCTTCGCGCAACTCGAGCGCGGGGAACGGCCGGAACAGGCGCAGCTTCACCAGGCCCGCCGCATGGCCCGCCGCGCGCAGCCGGTCTACGGCCTCGCGCGCGGTGCCGCACATGCTGCCCAGGCTCACCACGACCCGCTCGGCGTCCTCGCAGCGATAGCGCTCGAGCACGCCCCAGGCGCGGCCGGTGCGGCGCCGCCATTCGCGGTCCGCCTCGGCTGCCGCCGCAGCCACGTTCTGCATCGCCTCGCCGATGTCGCGCCGGTGGCGGCAGTACAGCTCCTGGCTCACCACGTTGCCCCAGGACTCGCCGCGCTCCGGGTCGAGGAAGTGCGGCGGCGCGTAGGCCGGCAGGTAGTCATCCACCAGCGCCTGCGCCGGCACTTCGACCGGTTCGAGCGCATGCGAGACGTAGAACGCATCGAGATTGACCATCACGGGCAGCAGCACGCGCTCGGCGATGCGGAACGCCTGGATCGTGCTGTCGAGCGCTTCCTGCGCGCTCTCCACGTAGAGCTGGACCCAGCCGGTGTCGCGCTGCGCCAAGCTGTCGGTCTGGTCGGGCCAGAATCCCCAGGGCGAGGCGACCGTGCGGTTGACGTTCGCCATCACGATCGGCGCGCGCGCGCCGCTCGCGTAATGCAGCAGCTCGTGCATCAGCAGCAGGCCTTGGGAGGCGGTCGCGGTGAACACGCGCACCCCGGCGAGCGAGGCGGGAATGCAGGCGGCCATCACCGAGTGCTCCGATTCCGGCGTCAGCATCTCGGCATCGAGCTCGCCCGCCGCCTGGAACTCGGTGAGCAGCTCCAGCACCGGCGTCTGCGGCGTGATCGGGTAGACCGGGATCACCTTGGGACGCGCAAGACGCGCGCCCCATGCCACCGCGTGGTTGCCGGTGAGCAGCATCCGCATCACTTGCTCTCCTCGCGCATGACGATCGACCCGGTCGGGCATTCGTAAGCGCAAAGCCCGCAGCCCTTGCAATAGTCCTCGGCCACCGCATAGCCGCGAGCAACGCGCCGGATCGCCATGTCGGGGCAGAAGTAATAGCAGTTGTCGCACCCGGTGCAGTGGCCGCAAGAAAAGCAGCGCTCCGCCTCGGCGAGGGCGAGTTCCGCCCCGAGGCCGAGCTGCACTTCCGCCACTCCGCGCAGCCGCTCGGCCGGCGCGAGGCGCGCGCCTTCCGCGCGGCGTGCGTGCGGGTGATACCAGGTGTTGATCGCC
>JBFLYF010000328.1:0-3455 GCA_040756795.1 Pseudomonadota bacterium | reverse complement strand
CAACTTCCCGCAGCGCATCGACATGATCTGCCGCTACATCGACGAGTACCAGGCCGACGGGCTGCTGATCAACTCGATCAAGAGCTGCAACAGCTTCTCCGCGGGGCAGCTGCTCATCCTGCGCGAGGTCGAGAAGCGCACCGGCAAGCCGGCGGCCTTCATCGAATCCGACCTCGTGGACCCGCGCTACTTCTCCGCGGCCAACATCAAGAACCGCCTGGAGAGCTACTTCCAGATGATCAAGCAGAAGAGAATGGCGGTGGCGGCATGAAGACCTTCATCGGCATCGACCTCGGCTCGACCACCACCAAGGCGCTGGTGATCGACGAGGGCCGCAACGTGCTCGGCCGCGGCATCACCAACTCGCGCTCCAACTACGACACCGCGGCGACCATCGCCAAGCAGGAGGCGCTGGTTTCGGCGCGTTTCTACCTGTTCCATGACGCCTTGCAGAAGGGCGGCGCGCTGAACGGCGGGCTTGACGCCTTCCTCGGGCAACTGGAGCGCGACTTCCGCCTCGAGCAGTACCTCGAGCAGCTCGCCGACCTGGAGCAGGTCTGCCAGAGGAATGTCGCGAGCGCGAAGTTCGGCGATGCCGCGAAGGGAGTGTCCTCCGCATTGGAGGTTCTCTTTGCGTCATTGAAAAAGGAATCTTCTGCATTGTTTGCTCCCGGAGCCAGGCGAAAAAGCGATTTCTTCCGCGACATCGCGGGCGCGCAGTACCTGGCGCTCGGCGAGGCGGTGGCGAAGGACGCGGGCGTGCGCTACGACATGCTGCTCAACGTCTTCGACCGCTCGATCATCGAGGTGGAGAACCGCGTCTACGCGGATTCGATCAAGGACCACCTGCTCGCCGCGCTGGAGCGCACGTTTCTCGCGCTGCCCGAAACGAGGCAGTTCTCGGAACAAATCAGAAACCCCATTCAATCCGTCCTCGACACTCCGCTCGAGGAGACCTACGTGGTCGGCACCGGCTACGGGCGCGCGCGGCTGCCGTTCTCGAAGGAGCACATCCGCTCCGAGATCCTGTGCCACGGCCTGGGCGCGCACGTCATGTACCCGAACACCGCCACCGTGCTCGACATCGGCGGCCAGGACACCAAGGCGATCCAGGTCGACAGGCACGGCATCGTCGAGTCGTTCCAGATGAACGACCGCTGCGCCGCGGGCTGCGGGCGCTACCTCGGCTACATCGCCGACGAGATGAACATGGGCCTGCACGAGCTGGGGCCGCTCGCCATGAAGGCGACCAAGACCGTGCGCATCAACTCGACCTGCACCGTTTTCGCCGGCGCCGAGCTGCGGGACCGCCTCGCGCTCGGCGAGAAGCGCGAGGACATCATGGCGGGGCTGCACCGCGCCATCATCCTGCGCGCGATGTCGATCCTGGCGCGCTCGGGCGGCATCCGCAACGAGTTCACCTTCACCGGCGGCGTGGCGAAGAACGAGGCGGCGGTGAAGTCGCTGCGCGGGCTGATCAAGGACAACTACGGCGAGATGACGATCAACATCAACCCCGACTCGATCTACACCGGCGCCCTGGGGGCCGCGACCTTCGCCTGGAGGGCCGTGGTGGAAGAAGGAAAGTCCGTGGAGGCGAGGCAATGATCCATACGGCTGGCATTGATATCGGCTCCGGTGCCGTGAAAACCGTTCTGTTCAGGGACAACGAATGGATCGCCCGGCGCGTCGAGCGCATCCGCCGCCGCGACCCGATGGAACTCGCCAGGCAGGGGTTTGACGAGGTGCTCCGGGAATCAGGACTGAACGAAAAGCAAGTCTCATACATCGCGACTACGGGCGAGGGAGAGAACGTCAAGTTCGCCACCGGGCATTTCTACTCGATGACCACGCACGCGCGCGGCGGCGTGTTCCTGAACCCCGGGGCGCGCGCCGTGGTCGACATCGGCGCGTTGAACGGCCGCGCGATCTACATCGACGAGCGCGGCAAGGTGCTCTCCTACAAGATGACCAGCCAGTGCGCCTCGGGCTCGGGGCAGTTCCTCGAGAACATCGCGCGCTACCTGGGGGTCGCGGTGGAGGAGATCGGGCCGCTGTCGAAGACCTCGCAGAACCCGGAGAAGGTGAGCTCGATCTGCGCCGTGCTCGCCGAGACCGACGTCATCAACATGGTGTCGCGCGGCATCCCCACGGCCGACATCCTGAAGGGCATCCACATCTCGATGGCCTCGCGCCTGGTGAAGCTGCTCAAGGTCACGGGCATCACCAAGGGCACCGTGCTGCTCACCGGCGGCCTCGCGCTCGACGAAGGGCTGCTCGCGGCGCTGCAGGAAGAGCTGGTCGAGCAGAAGGTCGCCGGCGTCACGGCGGTGAGCCATCCGGACTCGATCTTCGCCGGCGCGATCGGCGCGGCGCTGTGGGGCGCGTTCCGCCACGACAGGCTGAAGCAGCTCCAGGACAGAATCGCCGCATAGGAAGCACGACCATGGCACTGCTCATCAACGACGCCTGCACCGCCTGCGACGCGTGCAAGCCGGTCTGCCCGAACGAGGCGATCGCCGTGGGCGACCCGATCTACCTCATCGATCCTGCGAAGTGCACCGAATGCGTCGGCGCCAAGGACGAGCCGCAGTGCAAGCTCGTCTGCCCGGCCGACTGCATCGTGCCGGACCCGGCGCACGCCGAGACCCCGGAGCAGCTGCAGGAAAAGTACAACGCGCTGCATCCCTCCTGAGCCCATGGACCTGCAACGCCAGATCAGCCGCAGGCTGCACGAGGAGCACCTGGCGATCCTCGGCCTGCTCGAGCGCTTCGGCGCCGCGCTCGGGCGCCTGAAGGACGCGGCGCCCGCGGCCGATGACGCGCTCTGGCGCGGGCTGCTCACCGATCTCGCCGCCGCGCTCGAGAACGAGGTGACGCGCCACTTCGCGCTCGAGGAGCAGGAGCTGTTCCCGCGGTTGCGCGAGCGCGGCGAGGGGGACCTCGCCGAGCTGCTGCTGGAAGAGCACGCGGCGATCCGCGAGGTGGTGCGGCCGCTGCTCGATCTCATCGCGCAGGCGCGCGCGGGCAAGCTGGATGCCGGCGGCTGGCGCGCGCTGAAGAGCCTCGGCCTCGAGCTGGTCGAGCGCCTCGGCTCGCACGCGCAGAAGGAAGAGGGGGCGCTGGTGCCGCTCATCGACGAGCTGCTGGACGAGGCGACGGACGGCGAGCTGTTCGCCGCTTACGCGCTGTCATGAGCAGCGTGGCGCAGCCGAGGATGGAAGTCCGCGCGCTCGCGGCGCGCGACCTCGACGCGGTGGTCGCCGTCGACGCCGCGCTGTCGGGGCGCTCGCGGCGCGCCTACTACGAGCGCCGGCTCGCCGCGGCGAAGCGCGATGCCGCGCTGCACGTGCAATACGCGGCGCTCGAGGGCGGCGAGCTGCGCGGCTTCCTGCTCGCGCGGCTGCTCGAGGGCGAGTTCGGGCGCGCGCAGCCGGCGCTGCGCCTGGAAGCCT
>JBFLYF010000327.1:0-3471 GCA_040756795.1 Pseudomonadota bacterium | reverse complement strand
AATGTGCGCGGCCTGCACGCCGGTCATCTGCTTGTAGAGCTCGCCCGCGAGGTGCCCGCCGCTGCCCAGGCCCGCCGAGCCGTAGTTGAGCGCGCCCTTGAAATTCTTCGTCCACTCGACGAACTCGGCGAGCGTCCTCGGCGGCGCCGACGGGTGCACCACCAGCATCAGCCCCGCCGCGGTGAGCTGCGAGATCGGCGTGAAGCTCTCCACGGCGTGGTACGGCAGCTTCGGGCTGAGCGCCTGGTTCACCGTGTGCTGGTGGTAGGCGAGGATCAGCGTGTAGCCGTCCGGGGCCGCCTTCGCCACCATTTCCCCCGCGATCGTGCCCGAGGCGCTGGCGCGGTTCTCCACCACCACCTGCTGCTTCATCGCCTCGCCGATCTTGGCGCCGAAGACCCGCGCCAGCAGGTCGGTGGTGCCGCCCGGCGCCGCCGGCGTGATCAGCTTGAGCGGCCGGCTCGGGTAATCGCCCTGCGCCAGTGCCGGCGCCGCCGCGGCGAGCAGCAGCGCGCAGGCGAAGGCAGTTGTATACCATCGCATACAACCGGCGGCCATCACGGCGCCCCGAGCCCGGCGCACAGCTCGCTCGCCGGCCGCACGCTGGCGAAGAGGCCGTTCAGCCCGGCGAGGTACGCCAGATGCACGCTGCGCGCGTCGATCTTCTGCCCGGCGTACTGCAGATCGCGCGCCGCGCACGCGTCCGCGGCGAGCGCGCACTGAAACCCGAGATCCGCCGCCGCGCGCACGGTCGTGTCCACGCACATATGGGTCATCATCCCGGCGAACGTCACCTCCTTCGCGCCGACCCCGCGCAGCGCCGCATTGGACATCGTTTCTCTCTTTCGTCACTCAGTTCTTCTTCACCACCCGCAGCGCCATGCGATCGACGAGCTCCGGCGCCGCCAGCTTTACCCAGAGACCGACCTTCGCCTGCAGGGTCATGACCAGCTCGCGCCTGCGCGCGGCGATGGCGGCGATGATCTGGCGCGCGCATTCCTCCACCGGCATCGCGTTTTCTTCCTTCAGCATGCTCTTGCCCAGCGGCTTGCCGTCCGGGCCGTAGCCGTGGATGCGGATGCCGGTGGCGACGACGCCGGGAAAGATCACCGTCACGTCCACGCCGCTCTCCTTCAGCTCGAGGCGCAGCGCCTCGAAGAAGAGCGACTGCGCGGCTTTCGTCGGGCCGTAGGCGGTGCGGCCGTAGATGCCGGTCCTGCCCGCGAGGCTGGAGATGGCGACGAGCTGGCCGCGGCGCGCTTTCAGGTGCGGCAGCGCGTAGCGCGTGCACCAGAGGCTGCCGAAGTAGTTCACGCGCATGAGGGTCTCGTACCACGCGAAATCGGTGACTTCCTCGAATTTCGCGTGCCCGGACATGCCGGCGTTGTTGACGAGGATGTCCAGGCCGCCGAACTTGCCCGCGGCTTCCTCCACGAAGGCCTTGCAATCGGATTCGACGCCGACGTCGCAGCGGATGGCGATCGCCTCCGCGCCCCGGTTCCTGCATTCCGAGGAGATCTTCTCGAGCTTCTCCAGCCCGCGCGCGGCGAGCGCCAGCCGCACCCCGGGCGCCGAGAGCTGGCGCGCCAGCTCCGCGCCGATGCCTTCGGACGCTCCCGTGATGGAAATGACTTTTCCTGAAAACAATCCTCTTCCTTCCTAGAACCGGTCCGGGCGATACGGGTGCGGGTCGACGAACGGCGTCTCGCCCGCGATCATCTCTCCGATCAGCCGCCCTGTCACCGGCCCGAGCGTGAAGCCGTGGTGCGCGTGGCCGAAGGCGAACCAGAGGCTCGCGTGCAGCGGCGCGCGGCCGATCACCGGCATCATGTCCGGCGTGCACGGGCGCGAGCCCATCCAGGGCTCGGGGTCCAGGCGCTCGGCGAGGGGAAAGAGCTCCCGCGCGATCGGCTCGGCGCGCGCGAGCTGCACCGGCGTGCGCGGCGCGTCGCGCAGCGCGAACTCGGCGCCCGTCGTGAGGCGGATGCCGCGCTGCATCGGCGCGAGGAAGTAGCCGCGCTCGGCATCGAGCGACGGCGTATTCAGCACCGCGCCGCCCGCGGCGCGGTAGTGCATGTGGTAGCCGCGCTTCACCGCGAGCGGCAGGTCGTAGCCGAGCGCGCGCGTCACGAGGTCGGACCAGGGCCCGAGCGCGACCACGACCTCTCTTGCCTGCACGGGCCCCTCCGCGGTGCCGAGAGCCCACGATTCGCGATCTTCGAGCAGCGAACGGGCATCCCCCTGCAAGAAACGGCCGCCCCGCTGGAGAAACACGTCCAGGTAGGCGAGCCCGAGCGCCTGCGGGTCTGCGGCGCGCACCGGGTCGGTCCAGTGGATCGCGCCCGCGAGCACCGGCGCGAGGTACGGCTCGCGCTCGCGCAGCTGCCTGGCGTCGAGCGCCTGGAAATTGAGGCCGAACTCGGCGCGCCAGCGCTCGGCCTCGGCGAAGCGCCTGTCGCGCTCGCGCTCGGTGCGGAAGAGCTTCTGCCAGCCGCCGCGCCGGATGAGCGCGGCAGCGCCCGCCTGCGCGGCGAGCGCGTCGTGCTCGGCGACGCAGTGCTCGATCAGGCGCGAGTACATGCGCGCGATCGCCGCGTGCCGCGCCGGGCGCGAGTGCTTCCAGTATTTCCACAGGAACGGCGCGAGGTCGAGGAGCGCCGAGGGATGGTAGTGCGCGTCGATGGTGCGGTTCAGCCCGTAGCGCAGCAGCGCGCCGAAGTCGTGCGGGAAGCCGTAGGGATAGACGCCCTCGCGCTGGATCAGGCCCGCGTTGCCGTAGGAGGTCTCCTCGGCCGCGCCGCGCCGGTCGACGAGCGCGACCGAGCGCCCGCGCGCCTGCAGGTGCAGCGCGCAGCAGATGCCGACCATCCCGGCGCCGAGCACCGCGACGTCGGCCCTCATCTCGAGAGCTTGCGCTGGACGCGCTGGTCGAACTTCTCCACGTTGACGACGACGCGCTCGTGCGTGCCGTCGCCGATGATTTCCTTTTCGTCTCTTGCTTCGACATGGAAGGCGACCTTCCTTCCCTCCACGTTCTCGACTCGAGCAACCGCAAAAACCTTCATCCCTACCGGTGTGGCGGCGATGTGGCGCACGTCGAGGTGCGTGCCGAGCGACTGGTAGCCCGGCGGCAGGTGCCGGTCGAGCGCCTCGAGCGCGGCGGCCTCGATCAGGTTGATCATCACGGGCGTGGCGAGCACGTGCACCTTGCCGCTGCCGACGCGCGGCGCGGTGTGCTCCTCGGCGACGACGAGCTCCGCCCGGCCGGAGAGCCCCGCGCGGATCGATTCGGGCAAGGCCATGGTCCTGCAATACTATCCGAATGGCCCTGCCCCACGTCCTCATCCTCGGCTGCGGCTTCGGCGGCCTGTTCGCCGCGCGCGCGCTCGCCGGCGCGCGGGTGCGCGTGACGGTGCTCGATCGCACCAATCACCATCTCTTCCAGCCGCTGCTCTACCAGGTCGCGACCGC
>JBFLYF010000326.1:0-3490 GCA_040756795.1 Pseudomonadota bacterium | reverse complement strand
TTGAGCTTGTTGATGGTCTCGATCATGTGCACCGGGATGCGGATGGTGCGCGCCTGGTCGGCGATCGAGCGCGTGATCGCCTGCCGGATCCACCAGGTGGCGTAGGTCGAGAACTTGTAGCCGCGGCGGTACTCGAACTTGTCCACCGCCTTCATGAGGCCGATGTTGCCTTCCTGGATGAGGTCGAGGAACTGCAGCCCGCGATTGGTGTATTTCTTCGCGATCGAGATCACGAGGCGCAGGTTGGCTTCCGTCATCTCGCGCTTGGCGCGGCGCGCCTTCGCCTCGCCCGTGGACATCTGCTTGTTGATTTCCTTCAGGTCGCGGATCGGGATGCCGATCTTTTTCTGCACGTCCTGGATCTTGCCGAGCAGCTCGATCACCGAGGGCTCCAGGCGCACCAGCGCCTCGCTCCAGGGGTTGGCGGCGTTGATCTCGCCGGTGAGCCAGCGCTTGGAGCCCTCCGCCCCGGCGTAGACCTTGATGAAGTGCGGGCGCGGCATCTGCGCCTTGTTGACGCAGATGTCCTGGATCCCGCGCTCGTGCGAGCGGATCTCCTCCACCAGGCTGCGCACGCTGTCGCACAGGCGCTCCACGGTGCGCGCCGTGAAGCGGATCATCATCAGCTCGGCGCCGATCTGGTCGCGCACCCGCAGGTAGTCCTTGTCGCGCGAGCCCTTCGCCTCGAGCACGCGCTTCATCTTCTCGTACAGGCGCCGGATGCGCCCGAACTTCTCCAGCGCCTCGCCGCGCAGCTTGAGCAGGCTCGCGTTCTGCGCCGCGGTTTCCTCCTCCTCGGAGGTGCCTTCCTCTTCCTCGATCCTCTCCTCCTCTTCCTCCTCGGTCGCCTCGGCTTTCCTCGGATCGAAGGTATCCTTGGCGTTCGGGTCGATCAGGCCGTCGACGACTTCGTCGATCCGCAGCTCGTCCTTCTCCACCTTGTCGGCGAGGTCGAGGATCTCCTGCACCGTGGTCGGGCAGGCGCTGATCGCCTGGATCATGTGGCGCAGCCCCTCCTCGATGCGCTTCGCGATCTCGATCTCGCCTTCGCGCGTCAGCAGCTCGACCGACCCCATTTCGCGCATGTACATGCGCACCGGGTCGGTGGTGCGGCCGAACTCCGAGTCGACGGTGGAGAGCGCCGCCTCGGCCTGCTCCTCGACGTCGTCGTCGGTGGGCGTGGCCGCCGGCTGGTCCGGGCTGATGAGCAGCTGCTCCTGGTCGGGCGCCTGGTCGTAGACCTGGATGCCCATGTCGCCGAAGGTCGAGATGATCGCCTCGATCTGCTCGGCATCCACCAGGTCGTCGGGCAGGTGGTCGTTGATCTCCGAGTAGGTGAGGAAGCCCCGGTCCTTTCCGAGCTTGATCAGGTTCTTGAGGCGCGTCCTGCGCGTCTCGGCGTCTTCCCTGGGCAGCTCGGGCGGAATCAGCCACGCGTCCTTCTTGCCCTTGCGGCCCGGGCGGCCGCGGCCTTTCGACTTCGCCGCCGCGACGTTCGCTTCGAGCAGCTCGAGCGCCTGCTTCGCGCTTTTGATGGTCGCCTTGCGCTTGTCCTCGATCCGGGGTCCGGCTTTTGCCGCGGCCGCGGCTTTTTTCGCGAGCGCCTTGCGCAGCGGCTTCTTCGATGCCCTGTGCTTTGCCGGCGGCCGCGCGGGGCGCGCCAGCTTCTTCTTCAATGCCTTGATTTTGTGTGCTTTTTTCTTCTGCTTGTGAGTCCGGCTGGGCTTCGATTTGCGCTTGGGCTTGGCCATCTTTCCTCGTTGCTGCCCGTTAGATCGCGGGCCACGGAAAAAAGTGCGGGATTTTACCCCAGGAAGACAGGATTGCCAGCGGAAAAAACCGTTCCAGCCTGGGCCCTACGGCCGCTCGGCGCGCAGCTTCGCTTCGAAGGCGCGGCGCTCCTCGGCCGAAGCCGTCCCCTTCAGGATCTTCTGGCGCAGCAGCCGGTCGGCCTCGGGCACGCGCGAGCGCAGCTTGTGCAGGGTTTCCCGGAACTCGCCCACCGCGGATTCCGCGGGAAGCTTCAATTCCATATGGAGATTGGCCTGCGCCCGTTCAAGCAGCTCGGCGTTGCGCGCGCCCTGGATCAGCTCGCTCACCTGGCCGTCCGAAATCGCCTTCGGATCGCTCGCGCCCTGGACGATTCCGATCCACTCGACCAGGGCCCGGGACTCGTCCAGGTCGGGGTCGAGCAGCGAGACGTCGACCTCGAGCGCGACTTCCGGGTCGGCGAAAGCGCGGGTCAGCAGCTTCCATTCGAGCGAGCTCGGCGGGGTCCAGCTAGGCTTGGCCGCCGCCGGCCGGCGATAGGACTGCGGCGCGCCGCCCAGCTCGAGCAGCCGCTCGGCCTCCTCCTGCGACACGCGCGCCAGGTCCGCGATCTCCTTCACGATCTGCAGCCGCAGCGCAGGCGCGGCGATTCGCTGCACCAGCGGCTTTGCCGCGACGAGCATCCTCGAGCGCCCCTCGGCGGCGGCGAGATCGGCGCCGGCGCGCAGCTCGCCGAGCAGGAAGCTCGACAGGGTCGGGGCCTCGCGCGCGAGCGCCTCGAAGGCCTGCGCGCCGTGCTTGCGCACGAAGCTGTCCGGATCGTCGCCCTCCGGCAGGAAGAGGAACCGGATCGGCTTCGCATCCGGGGCGAGCGGCAGGCTCACCTCGAGCGCGCGCCAGGCGGCCTTGCGCCCCGCGGCGTCGCCGTCGAAGGAAAAGACCAGCTCGTCGGCGAGGCGCAGGAGCTTCGCGACGTGCACCGGGGTGGTCGCGGTGCCGAGCGTCGCGACCGCGTAGCCCACGCCGAACTGCGCCAGCGCCACCACGTCCATGTAGCCCTCGACCACCAGCACCCGCCCGGCGGCGCGGATCGCCTCGCGCGCCTGCACCAGCCCGTAGACTTCCCGCCCTTTTTCGAACACCGGCGTTTCCGGCGAATTCAGGTACTTCGGCTCGCCCTCCCCCAGGACCCGGCCGCCGAAGCCGATCACCGCGCCGCGCGCATTGAAGATCGGGAACATGATGCGGTCGCGGAAGCGGTCGTAGCGCTTGCCGTCCTGCTCGATCACGAGCCCCGCTTCCACGAGGGAAGCATCCGGGTAATCCACGAAGCACGACTTCAGGCCCTGCCAGTCGTCGGGGGCATAGCCGACGCGGAAGCGCGCCGCGATCTCGCCGGTGAGGCCGCGGCCTTTCAGGTACTCGATCGCGCGCGAGGATTTCTTCAGCTCCGCGCGATAGAAGTCCATCGCCTTCTCCATCACGCCGTAGAGATCGACCTCGCGCTCGCGGCGCTTCGCCTCCTCCGGCGTGCGCGGCTGCCACTCGGGCACCTGCATGCCGGCCGAGGAGGCGAGATCCTTGACCGCGTCGACATACCCCATGCCGCCGTAGGCCATGAGAAAGCCGATCGCGTTGCCGTGCGCGCCGCAGCCGAAGCAGTGGTAGAACTGCTTGGACGGGCTCACCGTGAACGAGGGCGTCTTCTCGTTGTGGAACG
>JBFLYF010000325.1:0-3496 GCA_040756795.1 Pseudomonadota bacterium | reverse complement strand
CGCCCGAGCCATGCGCTGCTGCCGCTGCAGCGCCTGCAGTTCGAGCGGGCCGAGCTCGATCCGCGTCTCGCCGCGCACGAGCGCGAGCGCTACGCCACGGCGAGCCGCCTCGCGCAGCGCTACTGCCGCGCGCTCGCGGCGCGCCTTGCCGCGGCCCCTCGCGAGCAGGTGCACGCCGAGCTGCGCCGCTTCTACCGCCTTTCGCGCGACGACAAGTTCCACCGCATCGCGGCGCTCGCGTAGAAAAGAAAAGGGGCGCCGAAGCGCCCCTTTCATACTGCGAAAACCTGGATCCCCGCGTTCGCGCGGATGACGCTGCCTGCGCAGCGTCACATGTCCATGCCTTCCATGCCGCCCATGCCGCCCATGCCGCCGTGGGCATGGCCGCCCCCGCCTTTCTTCTCCTCGACCAGCTCGGCCACCATCGCATCGGTGGTGAGCATGAGGCCGGCAACGGAGGAGGCGTTTTGCAGCGCCGTGCGCGCCACCTTGGTCGGATCGATGACGCCCATCTGCACCATGTCGCCGTAGTCCTCGGTCTGGGCGTTGAAGCCGTAGTTGCCCTGGCCCTCGATCACCTTGTTGAACACCACCGAGGGCTCGGCTCCGGTGTTGGCGACGATCTGGCGCAGCGGCTCCTCCAGCGCCTTCATCACGATCTTGATGCCGGCGTCCTGGTCGTGGTTCTCGCCCTTCAACTTGCCCTCGACCGCCTGGCGCGCGCGCAGGAACGCCACGCCGCCGCCCGGCACGATGCCTTCCTCGACCGCGGCGCGGGTGGCGTGCAGCGCGTCCTCGACGCGCGCCTTCTTCTCCTTCATCTCGACCTCGGTCGCCGCGCCCACCTTGATCAGCGCCACCCCGCCGGCGAGCTTCGCCACGCGCTCCTGGAGCTTTTCCTTGTCGTAGTCGCTGGTCGCCTCGTCGATCTGCACGCGGATCTGCTTGACGCGGCCCTCGATGTCTTTCTTGTTGCCGGCGCCGTCGATGATGGTGGTGTTCTCCTTGGCGCTCTCGACCTTCTTCGCCTTGCCGAGGTCCTTGAGCGTCGCGTTCTCGAGCTTCAGGCCCAGCTCTTCCGAGATCACCGTGCCGCCGGTGAGCACCGCCATGTCCTCCAGCATCGCCTTCCTGCGGTCACCGAACCCCGGCGCCTTGACGGCGACGGTCTTGAGGATCCCCCGGATGTTGTTCACCACCAGCGTCGCGAGCGCCTCGCCCTCGACCTCCTCGGCGATGATCAGCAGCGGCTTGCCCGCCTTCGCGACCTGCTCGAGTACCGGCAGCAGCTCGCGGATCGAGCTGATCTTCTTGTCGTGCAGCAGGATGTAGGGCTCTTCCAGCACCGCGATCTGCTTCTCGGGGTTGTTGATGAAGTAGGGCGAGAGGTAGCCGCGGTCGAACTGCATGCCCTCGACGACATCGAGCTCGTTCTGCAGGCTCTTGCCGTCCTCGACCGTGATCACCCCTTCCTTGCCCACCTTGTCCATCGCGTCCGAGATGATCTTGCCGATGTCGAAGTCGGCATTGGCCGAGATGGCGCCGACCTGCGCGATCTCCTTCGAGGTGGTGCAGGGCTTGGAGATCTTCTTCAGCTCCTCGACCACCGCGATCACGGCCTTGTCGATGCCGCGCTTCAGGTCCATCGGGTTCATGCCCGAGGCGACGAACTTCATGCCCTCGCGCACGATCGCCTGCGCGAGCACCGTGGCGGTGGTGGTGCCGTCGCCGGCGACATCCGAGGTCTTCGAGGCGACCTCCTTCACCATCTGCGCGCCCATGTTCTCGAACTTCTCCTTCAGCTCGATCTCCTTGGCGACCGAGACGCCGTCCTTGGTGACGGTGGGGGCGCCGAACGAGCGCTCGAGCACCACGTTGCGGCCCTTGGGGCCGAGCGTGACCTTGACGGCGTCGGCGAGGATGTTCAGCCCGTGCACCATCCGGGCGCGGGCGCCTTCGTGAAAGCGTACTTCCTTGGCTGGCATTGCGAATTCTCCTGGTTACGGATTGCTGTACTGGAACGCGGGAATCAGGCTTCGATGACGCCCATGATGTCCTCCTCGCGCATCACGAGGAGCTCGTCGCCCTTCACCTTCACGGTCTGGCCGGAATACTTGCCGAACAGCACGCGGTCGCCGACCTTGACGTCGATCGGGATCAGCTTGCCGTTGTCGTCCTTCTTGCCCTTGCCGACGGCGACGATCTCGCCCTGGTCCGGCTTCTCCGCGGCGGTGTCCGGAATCACGATGCCGCCGGCGGACTTGCGCTCTTCCTCGATGCGCTTGACGATGACACGATCATGCAGTGGTCGAATCTTCATACCGATCTCCATGTATTCATTAGAAATTACAATGACTTACCGTAAATCCTGCCCTCGCGGGACGGTTGACTGCTAGCACTCAACCCTGGTGAGTGCCAAATGATAGCGGCTGCGCCGAGCCATTTCAAGTGTTTCTCTAGAATCCGCTCGTGCTCCCCGCCCGGTTGATCGCCCTGGTGCTGCTTGGCGCGGCCTGCGTGCCCGCGCGAGCGCAAGGCATGCTGCCGCCGCCCGTGCAGCAGGCGCTCGCCGCCGCGCGCATCCCGCAGAAGAATGTCGCGGTGGTGCTCGAGGAGGCCGGCGCCAGCCGCTCCCTCATCCGCGTGAACGCGAGCGCGCCGATGAACCCGGCTTCGGTGATGAAGCTCCTCACCGCCTACGCCGCGCTCGAGCTGCTCGGACCGACCTACCGCTGGAAAACCTCGGTCTACCTCGAGGGCGCATTGAGCGACGGCGTGCTGCAGGGGAACCTCGTGCTGAAGGGCGGCGGCGACCCGCGCCTCAACCTCGAGTCGTTCTGGCTGCTGCTGCGCGCGCTGCGCGCCAGGGGGCTGCGCGAGATCCGCGGCGACCTGGTGCTCGACCGCAGCGCGTTCGAGCACAACGGCGCGAAGCCCGGCGACTTCGACGGCGAGGCGTTCCGCCCGTACAACGTGCTGCCGGATGCGCTGCTAGTCAATTTCCGGTCCCTGCGCTTCCTCTTCCTGCCGGTCCCCGAGACCGGTGCGGTGCGCGTCGCGGTGGAGCCGCGGCCGCCCGCGCTCGAGGTGGTGAACGCCCTTGCGCTCGGCGAAGGGCCATGCCCCGAGGGCCGCGCGTTTCGCGACCTGCTGCAGCCGAGCTTCGAGCCCGAGAGGCAGCGCGCGATCTTCGCGGGGCGCTACCCGGCGAGCTGCGGCGAGAAGGACCTGCACGTCGCGCTGCTCGAGCCCGATGACCAGGTCGCGGGCGTGATGCGCCAGCTCTGGGCCGAGATCGGCGGCAGCTGGACGGGCGCGGTGCGCGCGGGAAGCGCGCCGGCCGGGGCCGCGCCCTTCCACGTGCAGGAGTCGGCCCCGCTCGCCGAGCTGGTGCGCGACGGGCTCAAGCTTTCCAACAACGTGATGGCGCGGCACGTCTTTCTCGCGCTCGGCGGCGACGCCGATGGGCCAAGCGCGGGCGCGCCCGCGAGCACGC
>JBFLYF010000324.1:0-3513 GCA_040756795.1 Pseudomonadota bacterium | reverse complement strand
ATCGGGGCCGCCGCGGGCGCGGCGGCCGCGTTGTTGGCTGCGCCGGCGGCGTGGGCGCAGGCCGTGGACGGGCCGAAGGTCGACTGGAAGCTCGCCACCTGGGGCAAGCCGCGCGCCTTCACCGCCGGGGTCGAGCAGCTCGCCAAGCACGTCGCCGAGCGCACCGGCGGCAAGTTCACCATCACCATCGGCTACGGCACCTTCGGCGGCGAGAAGGAGATTCTCGACATCCTGAGCGGCGGCGGGCTGCAGATGACGATGATGTGCTCCTCGTACCACCCGGACAAGCACCCGGGCTACACGGGCCTCGACCTGCCGTTCCTGCCGCTGCCGGATCTGGACACGGTATGGGCGGTGCACGAGGCGTACCACGCGCACCCCTACATCCAGCAGGAGCTCGCGAAGTGGAACGCGATGCCCTACTCGCCCAATCCGCTGCCGCAGTACGAGTTCATCGGCAAGGGCAAGCCGCCGCGCACGCTCGCCGACTTCAAGGGCATGCGGGTGCGCGCGATCGGCGGCATCGGCGCGGCGATGAAGAACCTCGGCGCGGTGCCGACCTCGGTGCCGGCGACCGAGGTGTACACGTCGCTCGAGCGCGGCACGGTGGACGCGGTGTCCTTCCCCTCGACCTACGCGCATGCCTCGTACAAGACGCACGAGGTGGGCAGCTGGTACACGGTCAACATGGCGCCCGGGACGGTCGCCTGCCCCACGATGATCAACAAGAGCGCCTGGGCGCAGCTGCCGCCGCAGTACCAGAAGCTGGTGAGCGACTTCAAGCCGAAGATCAAGGAGGCGCTGCTCGCCGGCTACGCCAAGGCCGACGAGAAGAACCTGCCGCTGTTCAAGCGCAAGCTGACCTTCGTCACCTACTCGCCCGCCGAGCTCGCCGAGTTCCGCAAGATCGGCGGCAAGCCGGTGTGGGACGCGTGGGTCGCCGAGACCGCCGCCAAGGGCGTGCCCGCGCAGGAGCTGCTCGACCTGATCCTCTCGAGCGCCGCCAAAGCGCAGAAGAAGTAGCCCGTGCCGGCACCGCCGCGCGGCGCGCCGTGGCTGGCGCGGCTTGATGGCTGGGCGGCGCGCCTCGAGAACGCGCTCAACCTGATCGCGGCGGTGGCGATCGTCGGCGTGATGCTGTTCGGCGTCGCGCAGATCGTCAGCCGCAGCGTCTCGGGCGGGCTGCACCAGCTCGCGCCCGCCATCCCGCCGATCGCCATCTACGGCTACATCGACTACATCCAGTTCATCGCCGTGCTGTACGCGATCCTCGGCATCGCCTACTGCGAGCGGCTCGGCGGCCACATCCGCATGGACATCCTGCTCGGCACGCTGCGCGGGCGCGCGCTCTGGGCGGTGGAGGCGCTCGCGGTGCTGCTCGCGATCGCCGTCACGCTGCTGCTGATCGGCGGCACCTGGGAGAACTTCTACAACGCCTGGGACAAGGGCGACTCCTCGATGGACATCGGCCTGCCGCAGTGGCCCTCGAAGCTGATGGTGCCGCTGATGCTCGCGGTGCTGCTCGTGCGCCTCGTGCTGGAGCTCTGGGGCTGCCTGCGCATGCTGCGCGATCCGGCGCGCGCGCCGCTCGCCGTGTCGCGCGTCGAAAGCGCCGCGGAGCACGCGCGCCACGAGATCGAGGAAACCATGAGCAAGCTCGACGCCAACGGCGGGGAGCGCAAGTGACGGGCCCATGGACCCGCTGACCGCGGGGATGACGGGCGCCGCCGCGCTGGTGGTGCTCGCCGCGTTCGGCGTCCGGATCGCGTACGCCGCCGCGCTGGTCGGCGTGCTCGGGCTCGTGCTGCTGATGGGCGGGCTGCACCCGGCGATCGTCGCCGCCGGCACGGTGCCCTACGCCAAGGGCACGAGCTACGAGCTCTCGGTGCTGCCGATGTTCATCCTCATCGGCTACCTCGCCTACTACGCCGGCATGACCACCACCAGCTTCGAGGCCGCGAAGCGCTGGTTCGGCTGGCTGCCGGGAGGGCTCGCGATCGGCACCATCTTCGCGGTGGCCGCGTTCTCCGCCGTCTCGGGCGCGAGCACGGCGGCGGCGGCGGTGTTCTCGCGCGTGGCGATCCCCGAGATGCTCAAGGCGGGCTACGACCGCAGGCTCGCCGCGGGCGTGGTGGCGGCGGGCTCTACCCTCGACTCGCTCATCCCGCCCTCGGCGCTGCTGGTCATCTACGGCATCATCGTAGAGCAGTCGATCGGCGACCTGCTGATCGCGGGCTTCGTGCCGGGGATCATCTCCGCGCTGGTCTACTCGGCGATCGTGGTGCTGCGCTGCAAGCTGTACCCGGACATGGGCCGGCCGATCACCGGCTTCACCTGGCGCGAGCGCTTCACGTCGCTGCCGCCCACCGCGCCGATCTGGATCGTGATCCTGCTCATCTTCACCTCGATGCTGTTCGGCTGGGCGACGCCCACCGAGGCGGGCGCGCTCGGCGCCTTCTCGACGCTGCTGTTCGCCTGGCGCCACGGCATGAGCTGGCGCCAGCTGCACGGCGCGCTGCTCGAGGCCGCCAAGCTCACCGTCATGATCTTCACCATCATCTGGGGCGTGCTGATCTTCGTGCGCTTCCTCGGCTTCGCCAACCTGCCGCTCAGCTTCGCGGCCTGGATCGAGGGCCTGCAGGTCCATCCGCTGCTCATCCTGCTCGCCATCTACGCCATCTACGTGGTGCTCGGGATGTTCATGGACGCGATCGGCATGATGCTGCTCACGCTGCCGATCGTGTACCCGGTGGTCGAGAACCTCGGCTACGACCCGATCTGGTTCGGCATCATCGTCGTCAAGCTCTGCGGCATCGGCCTGCTCACGCCGCCGGTCGGCCTGTGCGCCTTCGTGGTGAACGGCGTGCGGCCCGACATCCCGCTCGGCGACGTGTTCCGCGGCATCTGGCCGTTCCTGGTGGCCGACGTGATCACGGTGGCGCTGCTCACCGCGTTCCCCGAGCTCGTGACCTTCGTCCTCTCCTTCAAAGTGCGCTGAGATGGCGCGCACGGTGGGCCTGCTCGGGCTCGGCATCATGGGCTCGGCGATGACGGCGAACCTGCTGCGCGCGGGCTGGCGCGTCCTCGGCTACGACCCGGTTCCATCGTGCAGAAGGCGCCTCGCGCGCGCCGGCGGCGCCGCCGCCTCGAGCATCAACCAGGTGGCGGATCTTGCTCCAATCCTCATTTCTTCCCTTCCCTCTGAAAAAGCGCTTGAAGCAGTCTCTGAGGAAATTCCCGGAGGAAAAGCACGGATCGTGATCGAAACCAGCACGCTGCCGATCGCGGCCAAGGAAGCCGCGCGCCGCCGGCTCGCCGCCGCGGGCGTGACGCTGCTCGACTGCCCGTTGAGCGGCACCGGCGCGCAGGCGCGCGCAGGCGATCTGGCCGTTTATGGAAGTGGTCCTCGAATTGCATACCGGAAGGTCGTGCGAGTCCTGAAGGCGTTCTCGAGGTCGCAGTACTTCCTGGGCGCCTTCGGCAACGGCTCGAAGATGAAATTCGCCGCCAACC
>JBFLYF010000323.1:0-3517 GCA_040756795.1 Pseudomonadota bacterium | reverse complement strand
TCGGGGGAGCTGGGCGGCGCCGCGCTCGGCCTCGCGCGACCCGACATCGCGGCGGCGGCACGGCGGCTGGAGGAGCCCGAGCCGCGCGTGGCGCTGGGCGAGCGCCTGAGGGGCCTCGCGAGCGCGGCGATCGATGTCTCCGACGGCTTCGCGCAGGACCTCGGCCACGTGCTGGAGGCCTCGGGCGTGGGCGCGGTCGTGGAGTACGAGCTGCTGCCGAAGGCGCCGGAGCTGAAAGCGCTCGGCGACCGCAGGCTCGAGCAGCGCTGCGTGCTCTCGGGCGGCGACGATTACGAGCTGGTTTTCACCGCGCCGGGCGCGCAGCGCGGCGCGGTCGCGGCGCTCGCGCAGGCGCTGGGGCTGGCGCTGACGCGGGTGGGCCTCGCCGAGAAGGGCAATCCCGAGCTGAAGCTGCTCGGACCCGGCCGCAGGCGCATGAAGGTGGCCCGGGGGTTCGACCACTTCGCGCCGTGATCCTGCCCCGGCCGACGGCGCGCTTCGCGTTCAGCCACCCCGCGCATTTCGTAGCGCTCGGCTTCGGCGCCGGGCTTTCCCCCGTCGCGCCGGGAACCGCCGGCACGCTGCTCGCGTTCCCGCTGTGGTGGCTGATCGGCGCGGGCTACGAGCCAGCCGTGCTGCTCGGCATCGTCGCGGCGCTCTTCGCCGCCGGAGTTTGGGCCTGCGAGCTCACGGGCCGGCACCTCGGCATCGCCGATCACGGCGCGATGTGCTGGGACGAGATCGTCGCTTTCCTGCTGGTGCTCGCCATCGCCCCGGCCGGCCCCTGGTGGCAGGCCGGCGCATTCCTGCTCTTCCGCGCCTTCGACGTGGTCAAGCCACCGCCGATCCGCCACTTCGAGATGCGCTTCAAGGGCGGCTTCGGCGTGATGTTCGACGACCTCCTCGCCGCCGGGTATACGCTGCTGGTTCTTGCCGTCGTGAAGCGGGTTTTGCCATGACCCTGGTTTCGCTTTCCCGCCGGGTGGGAAAGGCACTGAAAGAAAAGAAGCGATTCCTGGTGACTGCCGAATCCTGCACCGGCGGCTGGGTGGCGCAGGCGTTGACCGCGGTCGCCGGCTCTTCGGACTGGTTCGAGCGGGGCTATGTCGCCTATTCGAATGCCGCCAAGCGGGAGCTTCTCGGGGTCAGACCCGGCACCTTGAAGCGATTTGGCGCGGTCAGCGAGCAGACTGCGCGCGCGATGGCCCGCGGCGCGCTGCGCCGCGGGCCGGGCACGGTCTCGCTCGCGATCACCGGAATCGCCGGCCCGGCGGGCGGGACGCCGGAGAAACCCGTCGGCACGGTCTGTTTCGCGTGGGCGCGCGGGCGTACACTGCGCAGTGAGACGCGGCGCTTTGCGGGCAACCGCGCGCAAGTGCGCCGCCGGTCCGTGATCCACGCATTGCAAGGGGTGCTCAAGTGGCTCTGACCCCGCAAAGCCCGAGCGTTCGCCCGGCCGCCGTCGCCGGCGCGTTCTACCCGGGCAACGCGCGCCAGCTCGCCGACGAGCTCGGCGAGCTGCTCGACGGCGTCGACAGCCTCGAGCCGAGGCTCGCCTATCCCAAGGCGCTCATCGTGCCGCACGCCGGCTACATGTATTCGGGTCCGGTCGCGGCGCGCGCCTACGACGAGCTCGCGCCGGCGCGCGGCCTGGTGCGCCGCGTGGTGCTGCTCGGGCCGGCGCACTATGTCGCCGGCAGGGGGCTCGCGCTGCCGGCGGCGGAGGCGTTCGAGACGCCGCTCGGGCGCATCCCGGTCGATGCAGAGGCGCTGCGCGCGCTCGCCGACCTGCCGCAGGTGGTGGCGAGCGCCCCGGCGCACGCGCAGGAGCATTCGCTGGAGGTGCAGCTGCCCTTCCTGCAGAGGATGCTCGGCGAGTTCGCGCTGGTGCCGCTCGCGGTGGGCGCCGCGACCAACCGGGAGGTGGCGCAGGTGCTCGAGCGCCTCTGGGGCGGCCCGGAGACGCTGATCGTCGTCAGCACCGACCTGTCGCACTACCACGAGTACCGCGAGGCGAAGCGCATCGACGGCGCGACGCTGCTGCGCATCGCCGCCTTCGCGACCGACCTGGACCACGAGCAGGCGTGCGGCGCGACGCCGCTGAACGGGTTCCTCGGCGTGGCGAAGGCGAAGCGGCTCTCGATCCGGCTGCTCGGCGCCTGCAACTCGGGCGATACCGCGGGCGGCAAGGCGCGCGTCGTCGGCTACTGCGCGTTCGCGCTCTACGCCCAAGGCGCGATTTCGTTCGAGGACGCGGGCGCCACCTTGGTGGCGATCGCGCGCGGCGCGATCGAGAACGTCCTGCTTCAGAAGGAGCGGATTCAAGCCGATCCGGCGGGCTGGCTGAACCAGTCCGGCGCCTCGTTCGTCACGCTGACGCGGGAAGGCAAGCTCCGCGGCTGCATGGGGAGCCTCGAGATCGCGCGCCCGCTCGCCGAGGACGTGGCCGAGAACGCGGTGGCCGCCGCGTTCAAGGACCCGCGCTTCCCGCAGCTGACGCGCGAGGAATGGCCCGGCTGCGGCATCGAGGTGTCGCTGCTCTCGGCGCCCAAGCCGCTGCGCTTCGCCGACGAGGCGGACCTGCTCGCGCAGCTCCGGGCGGGCGAGGACGGCGTGATCCTCGAGCACGCCGGCCGGCGCGCCACCTACCTGCCGCAGGTCTGGCAGAGCCTGCCCGACAAACGGCGCTTCCTCGAGGAGCTGGCGAGGAAAGCGCAACTGCCCGAGGGCACGCGCCTGGCGCGCTGTCGGGTGTGGCGCTACCGAGTGCGGAAGTTCCATGGAAGCGCGCTGGTGGCATAAGCTCGCCGACGGCCGCATCCAGTGCGACCTGTGCCCGCGCGACTGCCGGCTGCACGAGGGCCAGCGCGGCATGTGCTTCGTGCGCATGCGCGAGGGCGAGCGCATGGTGCTCACGACCTACGGGCGCTCCTCGGGCTTCTGCGTCGACCCGGTGGAGAAGAAGCCGCTCAACCATTTCTATCCCGGGACGAGCATCCTGTCGTTCGGCACCGCGGGCTGCAACCTCGCCTGCAAGTTCTGCCAGAACTGGGACATCTCGAAGTCGCGCGAGATGGACCGGCTGATGGACGCGGCCACGCCGGAGCGAATCGCCGCCGCCGCGCTGCGCCTGGGCTGCAGGTCGGTCGCCTTCACCTACAACGATCCGGTGATCTTCGCCGAGTACGCCATGGACATCGCCGACGCCTGCCACGAAAAAGGCATAAAGGCGGTCGCGGTGACGGCGGGCTACATGCACGAGGCGCCGCGGCGCGAGTTCTACGCCAGGATGGACGCGGCCAACGTGGACCTGAAGGCATTCACCGACGATTTCTACTGGCGCATCTGCGGCGGGCATCTGCAGCCGGTGCTCGACACGCTCGAGTACCTGGTGAAGGAAACGCAGGTCTGGACCGAGATCACGACGCTGCTCATCCCGGGCAGGAACGACTCCGACGCGGAGATCGAGGCCGAGTCGAGATGGGTCCTGCAGCACCTCGGGCCCGACGTGCCGCTG
>JBFLYF010000322.1:0-3520 GCA_040756795.1 Pseudomonadota bacterium | reverse complement strand
AAAGCCGAGCCGGTCGCGAGAGCCGAACCCAAGGCGCCGCCGCCCGCGCCGAGGGCGAAGACGCGCTCGGAGCGCGAGCGCGAGGAGGAAGACCGGATCGCGCGCGAGCTGGCGCAGAAGAAGAGCGTACAGGTAGCAGCGGTATCGCCGTCGGCGAGCGCACCCGCGGCGGCGGCTGCCGGGATGCCGCCAGAGGACCTGTTTCGGCAGGCACGGGAAATGGAGACGAGCGATCCCAAGGGCGCGGTGAAGATCTACCGGTCGCTGGCGCGCAAGGGCAACGGCAAGGCCGCCCTGCGGCTGGGCGAGATCTACGACCGCGGCATTACGGGCGTGCCGCGCGACTACCAGGAGTCGCTCAGCTGGTACCAGAAGGCGCGCGATCTCGGCGAGGCCGTCGAAACCGCCAGGGGACGCGGGTTCGGCGGCTGGAGTTCAGCCGCACCAGCGCCAGTGGAGGCGCCCAAAACCGAGACGCCGAGGCCGGCAGCAATGCCGGCGGAAGCGCCCAAGACCGAGGCGTCGAAACCGGCAGCGAAATCAGCACCGGTCGCGGCTGTACCGACCGCGCCGGCTGCTCCCCCCGCGCCTCTTGCAGAGGAGAAGCCGCGGGCCATCTACATTGTCGTGGCTCTCGTCGCGGCGCTGCTCGCGGTTGGCGTCTGGCTGTGGCGGCGAAGGAGGCGCGTTAGGTCGAAGGCCGCACAGCCTGCGCAGCCGCCGGCGGCACCGCCGGCCGCGGACGGCGCGATGCTCTTCGTGTCGTACTCGCACAAGGACAAGACGCGCATCGAGCCGATCGTTTCGATGATCGAGGAATCGGGCCGGCAGGTGTGGATGGACCGCACGGGCATCACTGGTCAGGCCGGCTGGGCGGGGCAGATCGTGCGCGCGATCCGGCAGAGCCGCGCCGTGGTGCTGATGGCCTCGCCGAACTCCTACGCCTCGGATCAGGTGGTGCGCGAGCTTTACCTTGCGATGAACCACAAGAAGCCGATCGTGCCGATCGAGATCGAGCCCGCCGAGCTGCCCGACGAGCTGCAATACATCCTCGCGCCGTTCCAGCACCACCGGCTGAGCGGCAGGGAGCCGCGCGAGGTTCTGGGCCGCGCGCTCGCCGCTGTCTGAGGTCCGGCATGCGCGACCCGACGGTCCCGGAGCACGTCGATTCGCTGACCCGGGCCTGGGAGGCCCGCGATCCGGCCGCGTGGAAAGGCGATGCCTCGCGCTTTGCCGCGTTCGGCAAGCAGGCCGCGGCGCTCGGCTCGCCGGGACTGGCGTTCGATATCTTCAGCGAGGGCCTGGCGCTGTTCCCGGCGGACCGGGAGCTGCGCTACCTCGCCGCGCTCGCGCTCGCGCAGGGCGGCTCGAGCGGGCACGCTGCGCGCCTTCTGCGCCAGCTTCTCGCCGACGGTGACGGCGGCGCGCTCCAGTCCGAGATCCTCAGCCTGGCCGGCCGGATCGCGAAGGATCGATGGTCGAAGCTGCCGGAGGGCGCGGAGCGCGCCGCGGCCGGAGAACAGGCGCGCGATTACTATCGGAGCGCGTTCGAGGCATCGCGCGAGCATTTTCCGGGAGTGAACGCGGCGACGATGAGCGTTCTCACCGGCAAGGAGGACGAAAGCCGGCGCATCGCGCAGGTGGTCCGCGCGCTGTGCCTCGAGCGCGCCGGGGATGCGGGGCAGGCGGATTCCTGGCTTTGCGCATCGCTCGGCGAAGCGTCGCTGCTGCTCGGCGATCAGGCCGCCGCGGCCGAGTGGTACCGCAAGGCTTCGGCGGGTGCGGCCCGGCGCTATGGCGAAATCGCGAGCATGCGCCGCCAGCTGCGGCTCCTCGCGCAGCGGGTCGACGGCGCCGAGGCCATGCTGCGGCTGCTCGCGATGCCTCGCGTTGCCATCTTCACGGGACACATGATCGATGCGCCGGGCCGCAGCACGCCGCGCTTTCCCGCCTGGGTGGAGCCGGGAGTGGCCACGGCGATCGGCGATGCCGTCGCGGCGCAAGGAATCGGCTTCGGCTATTGCTCGGCGGCGTGCGGGGCGGACATCCTGTTCGCCGAGCAGATGCTCGAAAGAGGCGCAGAGGTGAACGTGGTGCTGCCGTTTCAGCGCGAGGATTTCGTAAGAACGAGCGTGGCATTCGCCGGCGGAGACTGGCTCGAGCGCTTCGAGCGCGTGCTGGCGCGCGCCGCAGGCGTCAGCTACTGCGTCGAGGAAAGCCACCTCGGCGACGACGTGCTGTTCAGCTATGCGGCGGAGCTGACGATCGGACTCGCCGCGCTGCGCGCCGGGCAGCTCGAAACCGAGGCCGTGATGCTTGCGGTCGCGGAGCCAGGCGACCAGGGGCGCATCGGCGGCACGGCGGGCAATATCGGACGCTGGCAGGCGCAGGGACGGCGAGCCGTCGTGCTCGACCTGCGCGCGCTGCGCGATGCGGCCGGTCCCGCAAGGGCGACTCCGGTGCCGGTCCGCGGCGCACAGCAGGCATCCAGGCCCGCGGGCCTGCCCTGGGGACAGCGGCAGATCCGCACCATGCTGTTCGCGGACATGGTCGGCTACAGCAAGCTGCGCGAGCACGAGACGCCGCAGTTCTTCGTGCATTTTCTCGGCGCGCTCGAGCGCGAGCTGCAGGCGAGTTCCGACCGGCCGGTGTTCGGCAACACCTGGGGCGACGGCCTATACCTGGTGTTCGAGCAGGCCGCGCACGGCGCGGATTTCGCGCTGCGGCTGCGCGACGCGGTGGCGCGCATCGATTGGACGGGGGCGGGGCTGCCCGCGGACATGAACATCCGCATCGGCATGCATACCGGGCCGGTGTTCCGCGCGCTCGACCCGATCATCCGCCAGGAAAACTTCTTCGGCTCGCACGTGACGCGCGCGGCGCGGATCGAGCCGGTGGCCGCGCCCGGCAGCGTCTACGTCAGCGAGCAGATGGCTGCCGCGCTCGCCGCGACCGGGGAGCAGCGCTTCGCCTGCGACTATCTGGGCGCGCTCAGTCTCGCCAAGCAGTTCGGCATTGGCAGGATCTACCGCCTGCGCCGCGCATCCGAAACCGACTAGCGGGGCTACTCCATGGTCACCACGACCTTGCCCTTCACCTTGCGGTCGGCGAGCAAGCGGATCGCCTCGGCGGCGCGCGCGAGCGGGTAGGTCGCGGTGACGTGCGGCCGGAGCTTCCCCTCGCGGAACCAGCCGGCGAGCTCGCGCACCGCGGCGGCGAATTCGGCGGGCGTCCTGCGGGTCCACTCGCCCCAGTACACGCCGACGATCGAGCGCTCCATGAGGAGCGCCAGGTTGAGCGCGATCTTCGGGATCTCGCCGCCGGCGAAGCCGATGACGAGAAACCGGGCCCGCCAGTTCGAGGAGCGCAGCGCGGCCTCGGCGTAAGCGCCGCCTACCGGATCGTAGATGATGTCGACGCCCTTGTCGCCGGCGAGCGCCTTGATGCGCTCGCGCAGATCCTCGGCGGCGTAGTTGATCGTGGCATCCGCCCCGTGCTCGCGGCACACCGCGAGCTTTTC
>JBFLYF010000321.1:0-3552 GCA_040756795.1 Pseudomonadota bacterium | reverse complement strand
GAGCAGGCTCACGCCGACCGCCACTGCCTTCGCGAAGCGCTGCACGAACATGTCGATGAAGGCCTTCGCCTTGTACTTCTCGTCGACGGTCGTCGGCGTGTAGAGAGCCTCGCGCGCCGACTGGTTGATCGAGTAGCTGAACGCGTTGTCGATGGTGTTGAGCGCGCTCCCCATCCAGAGCACGGGCGCCGCGGCGAAGCCGAGCGAGCCGAGCATGGCGAGCATCGGCAGGACCAGGAGCGCGGTGCCGACGCCGAAGCGGGTCATGACGAAGCTCGTGACGACGAGCTGGACGAACATCGACACCGCGTTGGTGATCGCGAAGACCGTCGCGAAGTGGGCGCCGATCGCGCGGCCTTCGAGGTAATGCGAGACGGTGGAGGTGAACTGGAAGTCCATGACGGTCGAGACGATCTCGTAGAAGCCGACGATCGCGGCGATCGCGAGGAGGTACGGCGAGCGGAACACGAGACGCGCGCCCTCGAGCGCGGCATTGCCACCCGCGGCGCCGTGGGCGAGCGCGGCGTCGCCGCCCGCGCGACCGGCCGCGGGCTCCCGCACGTAGCGCGCCGCCGCCCAGGCGACCGCCGCGATGAGACCGATGAGGCCGGCGCATACGAGCAGCCACTGCACGTTGTCGAGCGCCCGGATGAACGCGCGGACGCTCGTCGCGCCGAAGACGCCGCCCGCGACGCCGCCGAACACCACGAGCCCGTAGAGCCGGCGGGCGGCTTCGGGCGTCACGCTGTCGTTCAGGTAGGCGAAGAAGGTCGCGACCATGAGCGTGCTGAAGAGGTCGCCGAACAAGTAGAACGACCACACGGTGGCGCCGCCGGGCTGCGTGATGAGGGGCAGGTAGGCGAGGGTGCTCGCGAGGAAGAAGGCGCAGAAGACGTACGCGAGGTGCTGCCGCCGCCAGCGCCGTGCGAGCCAGGTGAAGACGACGGCCGCGACGCCGGCGACCACCATGTTCAGGACCTTCGCGAGGAGCTCGGCCTCCGACGCGGTCATGCTCCAGGTGAAGAGCGCGAAGCCGCGCTCGTCGTAGTGCTCGATGAAGAGCGCCTTCTTGATCGGCTTCAGGATCCAGAAGCTCGTGATGACGAGGAAGAAGTAGGCCGCCATGAGGAGGGCGAGCGGCAGCTCGTCGCGGCGGACGTCCATGACGGCGCGGAGCGGGGAGGCGGCCGCGCGGCTCGTCACGGACGCGCTCCTCGGCAGCCCGGTGCGCCGTCTGCCGATGCCGACGCGCCCGCCCGCACGCTCCACTGCCGCCGCATATCCACCGGCGCGATCCTTACCAGGGCCGAGCGTCCGCCGTCGATGCCGGCGAACGAGAGTGTCGAAGGGCAGCGATTCTGTCCTCCTCTAAGCGGCCAGCGATTCTGTCCTCCCCCCAAGGCGTGAGCATGCAGGGGGATGGAGCTGATGAGCGAGCGACAGTGGAAGCGATGGGACGCGGTGGCGCGCGTGGCGGCGGGCAAGATGACGATGCAGCAAGCGGCAACGGTCTTGGGGCTCACCGTGCGCCAGGTGCGACGCATTCGCCGCCGCGTGGAGCAGCAGGGCCGGGCGGGCTTGGCCCACGGGAATCGCGGCCGGCGACCCGTGAATAAGCTTGCCCCGGCGGTCCAAGCGCGGGTGCTCGCGCTGCGGCAGACGCGCTACGTGGATTTCAATGACGTGCATTTCGTCGAGAAGCTGGCGACGGAGGCGCCCCCGCTCGTGGTGTCGGTGCGCACGGTCCGCCGCCTGCTGCGCCCCGCCGGGATCGGTGCCATGCGCCAGCGCCGGGCACCGAAGCACCGCCGCCGCCGGGCCCGCAAAGCCCAAGCGGGCCTCATGCTGCTGTGGGACGGCAGTCGGCATGCGTGGCTCGAAACGCGCGGCCCGTCGCTCTGCTTGATGGCGGCGGTCGACGATGCGACGGGCGAGCTGCTGCCCGGCGCCCACTTCGTGACGCAGGAGTGTGCGGCCGGGTATCTGCGCGTGCTCGAGGCGGTGGTGCGCGCCTACGGCGTGCCGTGGAGCGTGTACATGGACCAGCACGGCGCGCTGAAGCGCAATGATGATCACTGGACGGTCGCCGAGGAGCGGCGCGGCGTGCAGGACCCCACGCAGGTCGGCACCGCCCTCGCGGCGCTCGGCATCGAGGCGATCTACGCGCTCTCGCCGCAAGCCAAAGGGCGCGTCGAACGGCTCTGGGGGACACTACAGGATCGCTTGGTCTCCGAGCTGCGGCTCGCCGGCGCGCGCACACTCGCGGACGCCGAGCGTGGGCTCGCGGCCTATCGCGCGGAGCATAATCGCCGCTTCGCCATTGCCGCCGCCGAGCGCACGCCGGCCTGGCGTCCGCTGCGCCGCGGGGTGGATCTCGCGCGGCTCTGCAGCTTTCGCTACGAGGCGACCGTGGGCAAAGACAACGCCGTCCGCTTAGGGGGCGTCATCCTCGACATTCCCCCCGGCCCGCGGCGCCGGGGCTATGCCGACGAGCCCGTCGAGGTGCGCCAGCTCCTCGACGGCAGCTGGCGCATCTACTGGCGCGACACCCTCATCGCGACCGCGGCCGCCACCGCGTCGCACGAGCTCCGCGCCCTCAAGCGACGCAAACACGGCCGCGGTGCGCCCGAAAGCGCGCCCGCGCCCACCCACTTCGTGGAGGCCTCGACCTAACGCGGGGCGGACATAATCGCTGGCCGCGTTAGGCGGTCAGAATCGCTGGCCGCTAACATGCCGGCGAACGAGAGTGTCGTCGGTGTCGAAGCACGAAAGGGCTTGACAGGGAGGGCGGATTCGCCTATTGTTCGCCCGTCTGTAGGCCAGACGAATCGGATAATCGTTCGTCTCCAATCCAAGATAGGTCCACGGGTGATCGCTCCCTCTCACCGACCCCGACCGCGGCGGGTCTTCCGGCTGTCGCGCCTGGTGCGCGGCGTGCGCCGTCGCGACGTCGGGGAAGGTCTCGCGCGTCAGCGGCCGTCGACCGACGCCGACCGCGCGCTCCCGTCGGACCGGGCGCTTCAGTCCGAGCGCGCGCGCTTCGCGGCGAGCGTCGACCTCGAGCTCAGGCTCGCGTGCCGGAGCGAAGCGATGCTCCGCCGCGAGCTCGGCTGCGCGGCGCGCGCGTTCGTGCGCCGGCGGGCCTATCGCCGCCTCGGCTTCGTCCGGCTCGGCGATTACGCGCGCGAGCGGCTCGGCGTGTCGGCGCGAACGCTCCAGAGCGCCGCGTGGCTCGCGACGCGCCTCGACGAGCTGCCCGCCCTCTCGCGGGCATATGATCGCTCGGAGCTCTCGTGGGCGCAGGCGCGCGCGATCTGCCGGGTCGCGGTCGCGGCCGACGAGGAGCGCTGGCTCGCGCTCGCGCGGCGCTCGACCGTCGACACGCTCGAGCGGCTCGTGGCACGCGCCCGCGAGCCCGACGGTGTTCCCGCCGATCCCGAGGGCGCGCCGAACGAGATCGACGGCGAGCCGGCCGTGCGCTGGCGGTTCGTCTGCCCGGCGCGCGTGCGCGCGCTCTGGCGCCGCGCTCTCGAGCTGGCGTCACGCGTCGCC
>JBFLYF010000320.1:0-3552 GCA_040756795.1 Pseudomonadota bacterium | reverse complement strand
GCCCGCGCCGCGCGCGCCGAGCACCAGCGCGGCGCCCGCCGCGCCGAGCAAGCTCAGCACCGGCGTGCCGATGAGAAGCGATACGAGCAGCAGCCCGAGCGCGTTCCACGGCAGGTGGTATTGCAGCCCGATGAGCGGGGCGACGAGCGCGAGCGGCAAGCCGGTGAGCAGCCAGTGCGCCGCGGTCTTCGCCGCCACCACGACGAGCAGCGGCTGGGGGGAGACCAGCAGCTGCTCGAGCGTGCCGTCGGCGAGGTCGGCGGCAAACAGCCGCGGCAGCGAGAGCATCGCGGCGAGCAGCGCCGCCACCCAGACCACGCCCGCGGCCATGGCGCGCAGCTGGTTCGGCTCGGGACCGACGCCGAGCGCGAACAGGCTCGCGACGATGACGAAGAAGACCAGCACGTTCACCACGTCGCCGCGCCGGCGCAGCGCGAGGCGCAGGTCGCGGCGCACGAGCAGCGCGAATCCGGCCATCGCGCCTCAGCCCTGCAGCACGATCAGCTGCGCGGCCGGCGCCGCGATCTCGAACTCCTGGTGCGAGGTGAGCACGAGCATCCCGCCCGCGGCGAGGTGCGCGGCGGCGAGCGCGCTCACGCGCTCCACCGCCTCGGTGTCGAGCGCGGCGAACGGCTCATCGAGCAGCCACAGCGGCACCGAGCGCGAAAGCGCGAGGCGCGCGAGCGCCGCGCGCTTGCGCTGGCCTTGCGACAGGTAGCGCGCGGGCACGTGCGTGACGCGTTCCAGCCCGAACTGCGCCAGCGCTTCTCTGCTCTTGTTCTTTTCCGAATTCATTCCGAAGAGATCAAGAACGAACTCGAGGTTCTCCAGCACGGTCAGATCGTCGCTCAGGGCCGCGGCGTGGCCGATGAAGAGCATCTCGCGGCCGTACTCCTCGTCGAGCGCGCGGCCGCGCCAGCGCACCGCGCCGGCCGCCGGGCGCGTGAGGCCGGCGAGAATCCGCAGCAGGCTCGTCTTGCCGCTGCCGTTCGGGCCGCGCACGCGCAAGAGGCTCCCGCCCTCGAGCGCGAAATCGAGAGCCGAGAAAAGGCGCAACCCCCCGCGCTCGCAAGCGAGCCCCGCGGCTTCCAGCATGCGGCTGATTTTACTTGCGAAACCGGCGCCGGTCCGGCCGGAAAATGCGCTATCGTGCCGCGATGCCGAACCGCTGGCTCGTGCCGTTCCTCAACCTCGGGCACCTGCTCGATCACCTCGCGATGCTCGTCTTTCCGACCGCGGTGGTCGCGCTCGCGCGCGAATGGGGCCGGCCGTACGCCGAGCTGCTGCCGCTCGCGCTCGGCGGCTTCATCGCGTTCGGCGCGTTCGCCATCCCGGCGGGCTGGCTCGCCGACCACTGGAGCCGCTACCGCATGATCGCGGTGTTCTTCTTCGGCATCGGGGCGTCGCTCGTCGCCACCGGCTTCGCGCAGTCGACGTGGCAGCTCGCGCTCGGGCTCACGGTGATCGGCGCGTTCGCCGCGATCTACCACCCGGTCGGCATCGCCATGCTGGTCGCCGCGCCCGAGCGGATGGGCTGGGTGCTCGGCTGGAACGGCCTGTGGGGCAATCTCGGCCTCGCCTTCTCCGCGCTCGTCACCGGCGCGCTGGTGGACGCGGCGGGCTGGCGAGCGGCGTTCTTCATTCCAGGATTGTTTTGCATTCTCTCGGGAATTGCCTTTTTGTTGCTGGTAAAGGATCCCGGCAGCGTCAAGAAAGGCGCAAAGTCGCTCGGCCTGCACGTCGACGCGCGCATGATGGCGCGCATCTTCGCGATCCTGCTGGTCGCGACCGCCTGCGGCGGCGTGATCTTCAACTCGACCACCATCGCCATGCCCAAGGTGTTCGACGAGCGGCTGCGCGAGCTGACGCAGACCAACCTCGGCATCGGCGCGCTGGTGGCGGCGGTCTACTCGATGGCGGCGCTCGCGCAGCTCGTCATGGGCGCGCTCATCGACCGCACCGAGCTGCGGCGGCTGCTCGTCGGCGTGGCGCTGGTGCAGGTGCCGCTGCTGTGGCTCGCGGCGAACCTCGAGGGCTGGGCGATGCTCGCCGCGGCGCTCGCCATGATGCTCGCGGTGTTCGGCCAGATCCCGCTGAACGACGCCATCGTGGGCAAGTACTGCGCCGACGAGTACCGCGCGCGCGTGCTCGGCGTGCGCTACGTGGTCTCGCTCGGCGTGGCGGCGGTGGCGGTGCCGATGATCGCCGCGCTGCACCGCACCGCGGGCGGCTTCGCCAACGTCTTCCTCGTGCTCGCCGCGCTTGCCGGCGGCATGCTGATCGCCTCGCTTTTCTTTCCTTCGCGGGGGGAATTGGCGGCGCAAAGGGAGAAGCTCGCCAGCCAACTGGCCTGAGATGACTGGGTGAAGCTGCCGAACGGTGAGCGCGCGATTGTCGAGATCGACAAGCTGCGCAGATATTGCCTTGATCCGGCGCATCCCCGGGGGCGGCACAAGGCGAGAGTGTTTCTGTCGGCGCTGGGGCTTTCCGCCGCCGATGCGGACGTCTTACGCGCTGCGCTTGTTCGTGCCGCCGCGAACGCGGAAGCGGCGCCCGGGCAGTCCGATCGATACGGAACGCGTTACACTTTCACCTGCGAGGTCCGGCACGGGACAAGGACCGCGCTGGTTCGATGCCACTGGATCGTGCGCAGGAATGAGGAGTTGCCTCGTTTGGTGACCTGCTACGTTGCGTGAGGATGCGGCTATGGCTGATGAGATCAGGATGCTTGATGTAGTGGCGTTGATCGAGGACGTGCCGGAGCATGGACTCGTGCGCGGGCAGGTCGGCACAGTCGTGGAAATCCTCGCGGAAGGGCACTTCGAGGTCGAGTTCAGCGGCGATGACGGCCGGGCCTATGCGCTTCTGCCCCTGGAGCGCAGGCAATTGATGGTCCTGCGCTATCAGCCGGCGCATGCGGCGTAGGTAGTCAAGTCACGTCGGGACACCCACTCCGAGCCGCTCCCAGGCGCGCGCGGTGCGCGCTTCGCGTGCGCTGCCCGCGACCTTGAGCAGCTCGCGGTCGCGCCGCCAGCGCTGCGCGGCGGGGTCGGCGCCGGCATCGTTCCAGAAGGATTCGCTTTCCTGGAAGAGAGTTGAGGTGATCGCAAGCGTGCCGGCGAGCGCGATGTGCGTGGCGGGTGCGCTCGGGTCTTCTCCTGAAAGTCTCTCCAGGGCAAAGAGCGCGGTGACGGCTCTCTCGATCCAGTCCTGCCGCCAGCCGAGCCGCCGCGCCTCGCGCACCAGGTAGGCGAGGATCGCGGCGTTGACGTGCAGGTCCTCGACGGTGCGGAACGGCTTGACGTAGCTGTCGTAGCCGTCACCGGGAAGAAGATCCTCGCCCTTCACGCTCACGTTTTCGAAGCGCAGCCGCGCGTGCGGCACTTCGGGGACAAATTTCGTGGGAGGCATTTCCTCGATCTCGATTCCCTTCGAGCCCGAGGGAACCCTGACCACCTTGATCGAAACGCGCTCCCCTGAAGCGGCTTCGTCGCGGGCAGCGACGAAGAATAGCGAGCCATCCGGCCCGAGCGTCGTCCAGCGCTTGGAGCC
>JBFLYF010000032.1:0-15562 GCA_040756795.1 Pseudomonadota bacterium | reverse complement strand
CTGCCCCCTGAAGTGGCGCTCCGCGTACTCGTAGGCGCGCGCCAGCTGCAGGTCCAGGCGCTTCGCCGCGTTCATGTAGAAGCCGGGCGTCTTGCGCACCAGGTCGTCGCCCGAGCTGAACACGATCTGCGTCTTGCCGCCGGGGAGCTTGCGGCGCGTGAGGCCGCCGAGCACGAACTCCGGATAGAGCCGGTCGCGGCATTTCTCCAGGTAGCAGCGGTCCGACATCTGCGCGATGATGTCGGCGGTGCCGAGCATGTGGCCGACGCGGCGCAGCAGCGTGTCGTTCACCGGGATCGACTCGGCCGGGCGCTCGTAGCCGGTGTAGTGCACCAGCGTCGCGCCCACCCTGGCGTAGCGCTTCAGCCCGATGCGCGGCAGGTAGCGGTGCAGGTGGCGCGAGCCGCGCGAGACGTGCGTCATGGTGTACTCGGCGCCGTAGCGGTGGCGCCGGTCGCGGCGCCGCCGCAGGTAGCCGAAATCGTGGTACAGCGCGGTGACCACGCCGAGCGAGAAGCAGGCGGCGGGCAGCGCGGGCGAGCCATTGCGACTGCGCTCGTAGCCGTCCATCAGGCGCGCCATGGCGAGCGTCACGTCGAGCACGTGCTGGATGTCGTGGTACTCGGTGTCGCAGGGCCGGTACTGCGGGTGCTCGCCGCGGTACAGGCGACCGAGGTCGGCGAAGGCGTGCACGATCGCGCGCGCCGGCGTGCCGTCGTACAGGCCGCGGTACAGGCGCTGCACCTCCCCGGCCACCTGCTCGAGGTCGGTCGTGCGGATCCTGTCGGTGACGTCGTGATCGTTGCGACGCATGGGAATGCGCCGTTTCTCCTCTTGGCGCGGTATTATAGGATGCGTGAAACGAGCAGGTGCGGGCGATGATGTTTGTCACGTCGCGTCGCGCTGCGAGTTGAAAAACTTGGTCAGGAATCGGAAGTAATCCCGCGCCACGGCGCCGGATTCTGGAAGGGCGAGCCGTTGGGAACTCAGTCGCTGACCGACGAAGAGCGCGCGCTGATCGAGGCGCGCATCATGGCCCTCGAGATCGAGCACCATGACCTCGACGACGTGATCGCGCGGCTCTCCGAGCACCCCAGCCAGGACCAGCTGCAGCTGCGGCGCCTCAAGAAGCGCAAGCTGTTCCTCAAGGACTCGATCGCGCGCCTGCGCGACCGCCTCATCCCCGACATCATCGCTTGATCGCTCTGGTTCAAAGAGTCGCCGAGGCTCGCGTGGAGGTCGGCGGCGAGACCGTGGGCGCGATCGGCCGCGGCATCCTCGCGCTGGTCGGCGTCGAGCGCGGCGACACGCAGGCCGAGGCGGCGCGGCTGGCCGAAAGGGTGCTCGGCTACCGGATCTTTCCCGACGCCGAGGGCAGGATGAACCTGTCGCTCGCCGATATCCGGGGCGAGCTGCTCGCGGTACCGCAATTCACGCTTGCCGCGGATACGAAATCGGGGACGAGGGCGGGATTTTCGACCGCTGCATCGCCCGAGGAGGGGGAGCGGTTATTTTCGCGTTTCGTTTCTTGCCTGAGGGAAAAAAATCCCAAGGTAAAAACCGGGAAATTCGGCGCTCACATGAGGATCAGCCTCGTCAACGACGGGCCGGTGACTTTCTGGTTGCAGGTTGCTCCGCGGAAATCGTCTTGAAATTCGCCGGCGCCACGATCTCGATCATCTCGAGGTCCTTGGAATGCCGGATCTCGCGGTGGCGGATGCCGGGCGGCTGGTAGAAGCAGGTGCCGCGCCGCATGCGCACGCGGCCTACGCCCTCGTACTCGAACACCGCCCAGCCCTTGAGCACGTAGACGAACTGCACCCCGCAGAGATGCCGGTGCCACTGCCCGTGGGGCGATCTTCCCGGCCGGGCGCGAATCACGTGCGCGACCACCTTGCCGCGCGTCGCTTTTGCGATGCCCAGGTCCCGGTATTCGAAGTAAGTTCTCAGGCCCCGCTTCTTGAATTGCGAGGCCTTGAAATGCTTCACCGCGAGCTTTGTTTTCATCCCCGAATTCTACAGTTTCGGTTTAAGCTTCCGTCTCCCATGTCCGACCAATTCATCGGCGTCAAGCCGGTCGAGCAGCGCCACCGCTTCGACGAGGCGCGCCTCGAGGCCTGGCTCGGGGAGCGCATCGAGGGCTTTCGCGGGCCGCTCCAGGTCGAGCAGTTCAAGGGCGGGCAGTCGAACCCGACCTACCGCGTCGCCGCCGGAGGCCGGCGCTACGCGCTGCGCCGCAAGCCGCCGGGGAAGCTCCTGCCCTCCGCGCACGCGGTGGACCGCGAGTTCCGCGTTATCAGCGCCTTGCACAAGGTGGGCTTCCCGGTGGCGAAGCCGTATGTGCTGTGCGAAGACGAGTCGGTGATCGGCACCGCGTTCTACGTCATGGACTGCGTGGACGGGCGCGTGCTCTGGGACCAGTCGCTGCCCGGGATGAGCAAGGCCGAGCGCTTCGCGATCTGGGACGAGCTGAACCGCGTCATCGCGCTGCTGCACTCGCTCGACTACCGCGCCCTGGGCCTCGAGGACTTCGGCAAGCCGGGCAACTACATCGAGCGCCAGATCGGGCGCTGGACCAAGCAGTACCTCGCCTCCGAAACCGTGAAGATCGAGGCGATGGACAATCTGATCGCCTGGCTGCCGAAGCACGTGCCTGCGGGCGACGAGACCAGCGTGGTGCACGGCGACTTCCGGCTCGACAACACGATCTTCCACCCGAGCGAGCCGCGCATCCTCGCGGTGCTCGACTGGGAGCTCTCCACGCTCGGCCACCCGATGGCCGATTTCGCCTACCACTGCATGAGCTGGCACATCCCGCCCGGCCAGTTCCGCGGCATCGGCGGGCTTGATCTGGCGCAACTCGGCATCCCGGGCGAAGCCCAGTATGTCGAGGCCTACTGCCGCAGGGTGGGACGCAAGGCGGTCGAGCCCTCGGTGTGGGACTACTACATGGCCTACAACCTGTTTCGCATCGCCGCGATCCTGCAGGGCATCGCCAAGCGCGTGGTCGACGGCACCGCCGCCTCGAGCCACGCCGCCGAGGCGGGCGCGCGCGCGCGCGTCATGGCGGAGCTCGGCTGGAAGCAGGTCGAGAGAATACTGAAGCGCGCCGCATAACGTCACGAGGAGCCGACATGGATTTCGAACATTCGCCGAAGGTGAAGGAGCTGCAGAAGCGGCTCACCGCTTTCATGAACGAGCACATCTACCCGAACGAGCACAAGTACTACGCGCACGTCCGCAGCGACAAGCGCTGGCAGCCGGTGCCGATCATCGAGGAGCTCAAGCCCCTCGCGCGCAAGGCGGGCTTGTGGAACCTCTTTCTGCCGCACTCGCCGCGCGCGCCCGAGGGGCTGTCGAACCTCGAGTACGCGCCGCTGTGCGAGATCATGGGGCGCGTGTCGTGGGCGCCCGAGGTGTTCAACTGCTCGGCGCCCGACACCGGCAACATGGAGACGCTCGAGCGCTCCGGTACGGAAGAGCAGAAGAAGCAGTGGCTCGAGCCGCTGCTCGCCGGCGAGATCCGCTCCGCATTCCTCATGACCGAGCCCGCGGTGGCTTCGTCGGATGCCACCAACATCCAGACCCAGATCCGGCGCGAGGGCAACGAGTACGTCATCAACGGCACCAAGTGGTGGTCCTCCGGCGCGGGCGATCCGCGCTGCAAGCTCTACATCGTCATGGGCAAGACCAATCCCGACAACCCGTCCAAGCACAGCCAGCAGTCGATGATCCTCGTGCCCGCGGGCGCGCCGGGCGTCCGCATCCTGCGCCACCTGCCGGTGTTCGGCTACGACGATGCGCCGCACGGCCACATGGAGGTGGAGCTCAAGGACGTGCGCGTGCCCGCCTCGAGCATCCTGCTCGGCGAGGGCCGCGGCTTCGAGATCGCGCAGGGCCGCCTCGGGCCCGGGCGCATCCACCACTGCATGCGCTCGATCGGCCAGGCCGAGCGCGCGCTGGAGAAGATGTGCAAGCGCGCGACGCAGCGCGTCGCCTTCGGCAGGACGGTCGCCGAGCAGGGCGTGACGCGCGAGAGGATCGCGGAAGCGCGCATCATGATCGACAGCGCGCGCTTCATGGTGCTGCACGCCGCCTGGCGCATGGACACGGTGGGCAACAAGGTGGCGAAGAAGGAGATCGCCATGATCAAGGTGCTCGCCCCCAACATGGCCTGCAAGGTGATCGACTGGGCGATGCAGGTGCACGGCGGCGGCGGCGTGTCGGACGATTTCGGCCTGGCGAACGCCTACGCGCACCAGAGGACGCTGCGCTTCGCCGACGGGCCGGACGAGGTGCACCGCAACGCCATCGCCAAGCAGGAGATCGCCGAGCAGACCTCGATCGCCGAGGCGCTCGCCACCAAGAAGCGAGCGTAAGGAGAAACAGCATGCTCAGGCTCTGCGGCTTCCACGTCAGCAACTACCACAACAAGGTGCGCCTCGCGCTGCTGGAGAAGGGCGTCGCCTTCGAGGAGGACTCGGGGGTGCACCCCTCGCAGAAGGAGGATTACCTGGCGAGGAGCCCGATGGGCAAGGTGCCCTACCTCGAGATCGACGGCACGCGCCTGTGCGAGTCCGAGGTGATCCTCGAGTACCTGGAGGACGCCTACCCGGACAAGCCGCTGCTGCCGAAAGACCCGCTCGCGCGCGCCAAGGTGCGCGAGCTCGTCACCGTGATCGAGCTGCACATGGAGCTGGTGGTGCGGCGGCTGTACGGCGGGCTCTTCTTCGGCGGCACGAACTCGGAGGAGACGCTCAAGCAGGTCGCGAAGGACATCGCCAAGGGCGTGCGCGCCTTCAAGGCGCTGGCGAAGTTCGACCCCTTCGTCGCCGGGAAGGAATTGACGCTCGCCGACTGCGCGGCCGCCGTGCACCTGCCGCTCGTGTCGCTCGCCACGAAGCTCGCCTACGGCCGCGATGCGCTCGAGGACATCCCGCAGGTGAAGCCCTACCTGCAGATGCTCAAGGCCCGCCCCGCCTTCGCCAGGGTGGACGCCGACCGCAAGGCCGAGCAGGAGGCGATGGCGGCGCGCGCCAGGAAGTGAGCCGATGCAGGCGCTCGCGCCGCCGGGCGACTATCTGCGCTTCGTCGTCACGCTGACCGCGGTCGTCGACCCGTTCCTCGCCGTTCCGTTCTTCCTTTCCTTCACCGCGGCGCAGGGCGAGGCCGAGCGCGGGACGCTCGCGCGCACCGTGGCGCTCACCGTGTTCGCGGTGCTCGCGGGCGCGGCCTTCGCGGGCGAGGCGCTGCTCGAGCTGATCGGCGCGAGCCTGCCGGCGTTCCGCGTCGGCGGCGGCCTGGTGCTGCTGCTGATGTCGCTCGCGATGCTGAACGCCCAGGCGGGCGGCGTGCGCCAGTCGAGCGCCGAGGCGCGCGAGCTCGAGCAGGGCACGGTCTCCGGCGTCGTGCCGCTCGCCATCCCGCTGCTCGCCGGGCCCGGCGCGATCAGCACCGCGATCATCGCCGTCGAGCACGGCTCGCTCGCGCACCAGCTCGCCATCGTCGCCTGCATCGCCGTGGTGTGCGCGGTCTCCTGGGCGGCGCTGCGCGGCGCCCACCGCATCGCCGCGCGCATGGGCACCACGGGCCTGAACGTCGCGACGCGCATCCTCGGGCTGCTGCTCGCCGCGATGGCGGTGCAGACCATGGCCGAGGGGCTGAAGCAGCTCTTTCCGGGGTTGGCTTAGCTTTTCTTCGGAACCGGCCGCGGGCGGCCCTTGAGGTCGATCGCGACGTAGGTGAGCGTCGCCTCGGTGACTTTCACGACCTTGGTGTCCTCGCGGCCGCGCTCGGCGAACACCTCGACGTTGATCGTGATCGAGGTATTGCCGACGCGCACCAGGTCCGCGTACAGGGAAAGGATGTCGCCGATCTGCACCGGCTGCTTGAAGGTGAAGGAATTCACCGCGACCGTGGCGACGCGCCCACGCGCCACGCGGCCGGCGACGGTGCCGCCCGCGACGTCGACCTGCGCCATGATCCAGCCGCCGAAGATGTCGCCGTTGTGGTTGGCATCCGCCGGCATCGGCACCACGCGCAGCGCCGGGATCCTGCCGCGCGGCAGCGTGAGGCCGGGCGGCTGGTGCGAGGCCCTGCCCACGCCGCGCCCGCTACTTGCGCCCGGCGAGATAGTGGAGCGGCCCGCCCCTGAACGGCGCGAAGCCGGTGCCGAAGATGAGCCCGCCGTCGATCAGCTCGGCATCCGCCACGATGCCCTCGGCGAGCACCGCCTTCGCCTCGGCGAGGTAGGGCTCGATGAGCGAATTGACGAGCTCGGGCGTCGCCGCGCCCGGCTGGCCCTTCACCGGCTTGTCCTTCTCCCAGCGGTAGATGCCCTGGCCGGTCTTGCGCCCGAGCTGCCCCAGCGCGACCTTGTTGAGCAGGACCTGCGGCGCCTCGGGCTCCTCGCCGCCGGCGCTCTTCTTCGCGAGCTGCTTGCCCGCGTGCAGGCAGATGTCCAGTCCCACCGTGTCGGCGAGCTCGATCGGGCCCATCGGCATGCCGAACTCCTCCATTGCCGCGTCGATCGTCTCGGGCTTCAGGCCCTCGTCGAGCATGCGGAACGCGTTCTGCATGTAGGGCCCGAGCACGCGGTTGACGAGGAAGCCCGGCGAGTCCTTCACGGGCAGCGGCAGCTTGTCGATCTGCCGCACGAACGCCATTGCCTTTCTGATGGAATCGGGGTTCGAGCTCGGTGCGTTCACGACTTCGACCAGCATCATTTGAGGAACCGGATTGAAGAAGTGAATCCCCACCAGCCGCGACGGGTCCTTGAGCCCCTCGGCGATGTCCGAGAGCTTGAGGCTGGACGTGTTCGACGCGAGCACCGCGTCCGGCTTCGCCGCCGCCTCGAGCTTCGCGAAGAGCTCGCGCTTCGCCTTCAAGTCCTCGAAGATCGCCTCGATGATCACGTCGGCCTTCGCCGCGCCCGCGCCGCCGACATCCGGGATGAGGCGGTCCATCGCGTCGCGCTCGCGGCGGGGGTCGCGCAGGCGCCGCGCGAAGAGCCGCGCCGCGCGCTTCACCGCCGGGGCGAGGCGCTCGGGCGCCGTGTCCTGCAGCGTCACCGTGATGCCGCGCATCGCGCACAGCGCGGCGATGTCGCCGCCCATGACGCCGGCGCCCACCACGTGCACGTGCTTCGCCTTGAAATCCACATCCTTCGCCACGCCCTTCAGGCGCTCCTGAAGGTAGAACACGTGCACCAGGTTGAGCCGCGTCGGATGCTGGAACAGCTCGTTGATTAACGTCGAGTCATGCGCGGCGCGGAACGGGTCGCCATCGAATCTCTTCCACAGCTCGATGATCAGGTAGGGGGCGGGGTAGTGTTCACGCCGCGCCTTTTTCGCCACCTGCTTGGCGGCCTGCGACGCGAAAAAGCCGCGCAGCGCCCCGAGAAACAACTTGTCGAGGAAGCCGAGGTCCTTACCTTTCGCGCCGCCGAGGGTCACCATGCGCGCGGTGTTCTCCAGGATACGCAGCGGCACCGCCTCGCTGACCAGACCCATCCGCTTGGCGCGCTTCGCATCCACGGTCTTGCCGGTCAGCAGCATGTCGAAAGCCGCGGTCGGGCCGATGAGCCTCGGCAGCCATTGCACGCCGTGCCACGCGGGAATGACACCTACCATGACCTCCGGGAAGGAGATTCGCACTTTCGGGTCGTCCAGCGCCACGCGGTAGCGGCAGGCGAGCGCAAGCTCGAGCCCGCCGCCCATGCAGAAACCGCCGATCATGGCGGTCGTCGGGAAGGGCAGGTCGCGCAGCTGCTGAAACGTGTCCCAGCCGAGCTTGACCAGGGACATCATGTCGTCCGGGGTCTTGAACCGCGTGAACTCGGCGACATCCGCGCCGGCGACGAACCCCTCTTTCGCCGAGCGGATGATCAGGCCCTTCGGCTTCTCGGCAGCGATGGCGGTGAGCGACGCGGCCAGTTCCTGCATCGCCTCGCGCGAGAAGGTGTTGGCCGATTCGCCTTGCTTATCGAAGGTCAGCCAGACGAGGCCCTCCTTGTCGGTTTCCCAGCGCCAATGCTTGATCAGCGTCCCCCTGTCCATGCCGCTTCTCCCCCTCCGGTTCCTTACGCCGCTTCGAGCAGCATCGCGCCGCCCAGGCCGCCGCCGATGCAGATCGTCGCCATGCCGCGCTTTGCGTTCTTGCGTTTCAGGACTTTCAGCATATGCAGGACGATGCGCGCCCCGGAAGCGCCCACCGGGTGCCCGAGCGCGACCGCGCCGCCGTCGACATTCAGCTTCTCCTGGTCGAGTTCACCCATCGGCGCATCGAGATCAAGCTGCTCCTTGCAGTACTTCGCGTCCTTCCACGCCGCCAGGCATCCCAGCACCTGCGCGGCGAAAGCCTCGTTGATCTCCCAGTAGTCCAGGCTGTCGAGCTTTATCCCGTGGCGCCTGAGGATCGGCGTAGAGGCGTGCACCGGCCCCAGACCCATCTGCGCCGGGTCGAGACCCGCCCATTGGGAGTCGAGGATCGTTCCGATGGGACTCAAATTGAATCTGGAAACAGCAGATTCAGAAGCGAGAATCAGCCAAGCGGCTCCGTCCGTGATCTGCGAGCTGTTGCCGGGGGTTACGTTGCCGTACTTGCGGTCGAAGAAGGGTTTCAACTTGGCGAGGTTCTCCATCGAGGAGTCGCGCCGCACGCCGTCATCCAGCGGATAGGTGCCGCCTTCCCGGTCGTAGAGCGCCTCGACCTCGCCGCCGCCGGCGGCGAGATGGCCGGCATCCTGGGCAGCGCAGACTCTTTTGTGGGATCTGACGGAAAAAGCATCCATCTGCTCGCGCGTGATGCCGAAGCGGTGCGCGAGGTTCTCCGCCGTCTGCCCCATGAGCAGGCCGACCATGGGGTCTGTGAGCCCTTTCATGATGCCGATGACCGGCGAGAGGAGAGACTTGAACGGAAGCCTCGCGAAATGCGCCGCGCGCTGCCCGCCCGTCTTCATGCCCATCATGTCGGCAAACCAGTTCACCATCTTGTTGTCGTAAAGCAGCGGCGCGCGCGAGAGCGCGTCCACGCCGCCGGCGAGCACCAGGTTCGAGCGCCCCGCGAGGATGGCGTTCACGCCCGAATCGAGCGCCTGCATGCCGGAGGCGCAGTTGCGCATCACGGTCCAGCCCGGAACCTTCTCGCCGCAGCCCATGCGCAGCGCCGCGACGCGGCCGATGTTGACCTCGTCCACCGAGGGCGCGGCGCACCCCAGGATCACCTCGTCGAGCTCGGTCGGCGCGAACTTCTGCCGCGCGAGGAGCGTCCTGCCGGCTTGCGTGGCGAGGTCGCCGGCGGAGAACGGTCCGGGGCGGTTCTTCGCCTTGAGGAAGGGCGTTCTCGCCCCGTCGATCACGTAAACAGGCTTGGCGAACATGTCAGGCTGCTTTCGCTGTAGGGGTTTTCTCCTGGGCGAGCTTCTGCACGATCTCGGCGCGGCCGAAGTCCTGCGGGAAGTCGTCCACCTTGATGACGTTCTTTCTGAGGGCTTCCTTTCTCTGCCATTGCAGGTACTCGTCGGCCGTGATGATCTGGCTTTCCCTTGCAATCAGACCCAGTTCGACCCCAGGCCGCGGGATGATCTTGCCCTTCTTCACCGCCTTCCTCAGCTTCTCGTCGATCGGCTCGCAGGCGATCGCGGCGAGGAACGCCTGCTCGACGACCGCGGTCGGATCGGACTCGCCCTTCGGGAGGTAGGTGCCGGCGGTCAACCGGTCGCGCGCGGCGCCGGGCGCGAGCAGCATCTGCGCGCACTCGCGGTTGCGCGCATCGAGCGGCGGGCGGAACGACATCCCGAGCGGGAAGATGGTCCAGCGCAGCAGCCTCGCCACGCTCTTGATCGGGAAGTTGGAGAGCACCGCGTCGATCGCCTCCTGCGCGCGGTAGAGCGCGTCGCGAACCGCCCAGCGGATGAGCGGGATGTCCTCCTTCTGGCGCCCCTGGTCCTCGTAGTGCTTGAGCGTCGCCGACACGAGGTAGAGCATCGAGAGCACGTCGCCCAGGCGCCCGGAGATCTTCTCTTTTCTCTTGAGGGCGCCGCCCATCGCCAGCATCGAGACGTCGGCGAGGAAGGCGAACGCCGAGGCCATGCGCGAGCAGAAGCGGTAGTAATGGCGCGTCTCCGGCGCGCCGCTCTTCGGCGTCTGGCCGAGGCGCGAGCTGGTGACGCCGTGCACGAAGGCGCGCACGCCGTTCGAGATCGTATGCCCGATGTGCGAGGTGAAGGCGTCGTCGAACTCGATCGAGGCTTCGGCGCCGCTCATCTCCTTGGCCGCGCGCATCTCGCGCAGCACATAGGGGTGGCAGCGGATCGCGCCCTGGCCGAAGATGATGAGCGTGCGGGTCAGGATGTTCGCGCCCTCGACCGTGATGCCCACGGGCATGACCTGGTAGCCGCGCCCGACCCAGTTGTTGGGCCCGAGGCAGATGCCCTTGCCGCCATGGATGTCCATCGCGTCATTGACCATCTGGCGCGCCCTTTCGGTCATGTGGTACTTGGCGATCGCCGAGATCACCGCGGGCTTCTCGCCCAGGTCCACCGCGCCCGCGGTCATGAGGCGCGTCGCGTCCATCATGTAGCAGTTGGCGGCGATGCGCCCGAGCGCCTCTTCCACGCCTTCCAGCTTGCCGATCGGCGTCTTGAACTGGCTGCGCACGCGCGCGTAGGCGCCGGTGATGCGCGCGAGCGCCTTGGCGCCCCCTACCGACGAGGTGGGCAGCGAAATCGACCTGCCGGCGGCAAGGCAGCTCATCAGCATCATCCAGCCCTTGCCCGCGTAGTCCTTGCCGCCGATGATCCAGTCGATCGGCATGAACACGTCCTTGCCCCAGTTCGGGCCGTTCTGGAACGCGGCGTTGAGCGGCAGGTGCCGGCGGCCGATGTTGACGCCGGGATGATTGGTCGGGACGAGAGCGCAGGTAATTCCCAGGTCTTGCCTGTCTCCCAGAAGTCCTTCGGGGTCGTAAAGCCTGAAAGCCAGGCCCAGCAATGTCGCCACCGGCCCGAGCGTGATGTAGCGCTTGTCCCAGGTGACGCGCATGCCCAGGACTTCCTTGCCCTGGTATGTGCCACGGCAGACGACGCCGTAGTCGGGGATCGACGCGGCGTCCGACCCAGCCTCGGGGCTGGTGAGCGCGAAGCAGGGGACTTCCAGTCCTTTGGCGAGCCGCGGCAGGTAGTGGTTCTTCTGCTCCTCGGTCCCGTAGTGCAGCAGCAGCTCCGCCGGCCCGAGCGAATTCGGCACCATGACGCTCACCGCAAGGGCGTTGGAGCGCGTCGAGAGCTTCATCACCACCGCCGAGTGCGCGAGCGCCGAGAACCCCAGGCCGCCGTACTTCTTCGGGATGATCATGCCGAGGAAGCCCTTGTCCTTGAGGTACTGCCAGACCTTCGGCGGCAGGTCGCAGCGCTCGTGCGTCACCTCCCAGTCGTTGGTCATGGCGCAGACTTCCTCGCAAGGCCCGTCGAGGAACGCCTGCTCCTCGGCCGAGAGCTTCGGTGCCGGGATCGCGAGCAGCTTGTCCCAGTCGGGCTTGCCGGAGAAGAGGTCCGCGTCCCACCACACCGTGCCGGCGTCGATCGCCTCCTTCTCGGTCTGCGACATGTCCGGCACGATGCGGCGGAAGATCGCGAGCACCGGGTCGGCGATGATTTTCCTCCTGAGAAAACCGAGATTCAGGATCGCGGCGAGCGCCGCGAACAAGCCGAAGACGATCCAGTTCGCCGCCGCCTGCCACTGGAAGGCCATCGAGAGCGTGACGAGGAACGCGCCCGCGGCGACGCTCCAGAGCTGGATCGGCGACTGGAAGTACGCGAGCAGCAGGAAGATCGCGACGGCGGCGAGGACGAAGGCGGCGATTTCGAGCATGGCTTGTCTCCCCCTTGGCGGGTTCTAGGCGGCTTTCTTGACGTCGGCGGCGCCGTGCAGCGGCGCGAGCAGCCCCGCGACCAGGAACGCGGTGAGCCGCGCTTCCAGCAGGCGCGCGTCGTAGCGGTCCTCGGGCTTGCAGCCGGCGATCAGCTGCACGGTGTCGGTCGCGGCGAGCGTGTAGGCGAGCGTGCCGAACATGAAGTGCATGCGCCACACCAGCTCCTCGGCCGGCATGTGCGGCAGCGCGCGCGCAAACGCCGCCTTGAAGCGCTCCATCGCGGGGGCGTAGAGCTGCCCGATCAGGGCGCGGATCGGTTTCTGCGGATCGGTGTAGGTGCGGCCCAGCAGCCGGATGAAGTTGCGCCCGCCGCCCTTCGCGTCCTCGATCATGCGCAGGCCCGCGCCCACGAAGGCGCGGATGATGGCTTCCGGCGTCAGAGGGGCAGATGAGGGCCGGCCCGCGGCCTCCTTCTCCAGGCGCTCGAGCTCGGCGATGCGCGCCGCGTTCATCGGGTCCAGGCGCCGGCGGAACACCGCCTCGATGAGCGCGCTTTTCGAGCCGAAGTGGTAGTTGACCGCGGCGAGGTTGGCGCCCGCCTTGGCGGTGAGGCTGCGCATCGAGGTGCCCTCGAAGCCGTGCAGCATGAACAGCTCCTCGGCCGCGTCGAGGATGCGGGTGCGGGTTTCGTGCGGCGGCTTGATGGCGCGCAGGTTCATCGGGTCGTCCCGGATTTCAAACGAACGTTTGAATTCTAGGGTTTCGGGGCTTCGGCGTCAACTAGAATCCGGCCTCCCATGGCCTCCCGTCACCACAGCGCGGCGCCCACGCAGCGCCTCTCCGGCAGCGAGTGGCGCGCCGCGCTGGGCCTGCTGCCCTACCTGCTCGAGTACCGCTGGCGCGTGCTCGCGGCGCTCGCGTGCCTGGTGGCCGCGAAGCTCGCCAACGTGCTGGTGCCGATCGTGATGAAGGAGATCGTCGACGGCCTGGATCCGAAGCTCCAGGTGGTCGCGGTGCCCGTGGCGCTGCTCGCGGTGTACGGCATCCTGCGCTTCGCCACGACTCTGTTCGCCGAGCTGCGCGACGTGGTGTTCGTGCGCGTGGTGCAGCGCGCGATCCGGCGCGCGGCGCTGGGCGTGTTCCGCCATCTGCACGCGCTGTCGCTGCGCTTTCACCTCGAGCGCCAGACCGGCGGCATGACGCGCGACATCGAGCGCGGCACGCGCGGCATCTCCTCGCTGCTCAACTACATGATCTTCTCGATCCTGCCCGTGCTGCTCGAGTTCGCGCTGGTCGCGGCGGTGCTGGTCGGCAAGTTCGACTGGCGCTTCGCCGCCATCACCTTCGGCGCAGTCGCGGTCTACATCGGGTTCACCATCATGGTCACCGAATGGCGCATGGAGATCCGGCGCCGCGCCAACGAGCTCGACTCGCGCGCCAACACGCGCGCGATCGACAGCCTGCTCAACTACGAGACGGTGAAGTACTTCGGCAACGAGGAGTTCGAGGCGCGCCGCTACGACGAGAACCTGAAGAGCTACGAGTCGGCGGCCGTGCAGCAGGAGGCCTCGCTCGGCCTGCTCAACATCGGCCAGAGCCTGATCATCGCGCTGGCGGTCACCGCGCTGATGTTCCTCGTCGCCGAGGGGGTGGCCGCGGGCCGCTTCACGCTCGGGGACCTGGTGCTGGTCAACGGGCTGCTCATCCAGCTCTACATCCCGCTCAACTTCCTCGGCATGGTGTACCGCGAGATCAAGCAGTCGCTGCTCGACCTGGACCGCATGTTTCGCCTCCTCACCGAGCACCGCGAGATCGAGGACCGGCCGGGCGCGCCCGCGCTGCCGCCCGGGCCCGCCACCGTGGAGTTCGCGAGCGTCGACTTCTCCTACGAGAAGCAGCGCCAGATCCTGCACGGCGTCAGCTTCCGCATCCCGGCGGGCCAGCGCGTCGCGGTGGTGGGGCACTCGGGCTCCGGCAAGTCGACGCTGGCAAGGCTGCTGTATCGGTTTTACGAGGTGAACAACGGAACAATCCTGGTAAACGAGATCGATATCAGAAGCATTACCCAGTCCAGCCTGCGCGCCGCCATCGGCATCGTTCCGCAGGACACGGTGCTGTTCAACGACACCATCCGCTACAACATCCGCTACGGCCGCCCCGAGGCGAGCGACGCCGAGGTCGAGGAGGCGGCGCGCGCCGCGCACATCCACGACTTCATCGTCTCGCTGCCCGCGGGCTACGAGTCGATGGTCGGCGAGCGGGGCTTGAAGCTCTCCGGGGGCGAGAAGCAGCGCGTGGCGATCGCGCGCGCCCTGCTGAAGAACCCGCGCATCCTGGTGTTCGACGAGGCGACCTCGGCGCTCGACTCGAAGTCGGAGAAGGCGATCCAGGCCGAGCTCGAGCGCATTTCGGTCGGCCGCACCACCCTCGTCATCGCGCACCGCCTCTCGACCATCATGGACGCGGACCTGATCCTCGTGCTCGGCCAGGGCCGGATCGCCGAGCGCGGCACGCATGCCGAGCTGCTCGCCGCCGGCGGCGAATACGCCCGCATGTGGGCGCTGCAGCAGCAGGAAGCCCAGGCCGAAGCGGTGCTGGAGCAGGTCAAGTCGGTTTGAAGCCGCGTGAAGTTTGCCCGCCAGGTCGTTCTTTTTGCTTGCAATTCGAGGATTTCTTCGGCTACACTGCCCGCCTGCCGTCGCAGAAGAAGGGACAGGGAGTGAGGGAGGGACGGAGTCTGAATTCGCTGGAAAAGGTCGTCGCGGGCCTCGCGCTGGCGGCGGTTCTGGCGCTCTCGATCGGTTTCGCGCGCGCGGGCGATCACCGCAACGACAAGCTTTTCCTGCGCTCGGCGGTGGCGCTGGTGCAGGACGCATCCAGCGGCGAGATGCTGCTGGCGAAGAACCAGAGCGCGGTGCTGCCGATCGCCTCGATCACGAAGCTCATGACCGCGATGGCCGTGCTGGACGCGGGCCTCGACCTGCAGCAGCGCGTGGTCATCAGCGGCGAAGACCTGGATCACCTGAAGGGCACGCGCTCGCGGCTCAGGCCCGGCACCGTGCTGACGCGCGACGAGCTGCTGCTGCTCGCGCTCATGTCCTCGGAGAACCGCGCCGCGGCGGCGCTCGGGCGCACCTATCCGGGCGGCACCGGCGCGCTGGTCGACGCCATGAACGCAAGAGCGCAGGCGCTCGGCATGCAGGACACGCGCTTCGTCGATCCCACGGGCCTCTCCTCGGGCAACGTCTCGAGCGCGCGCGACCTCGCGCGGCTGGTCGCCGCCGCGCACGAGTACCCGCTGATCCGCGAGCATTCGACGCGCGCCGGCGCCACCGTGAGCGCCTTCGGCGGCCGCACCATCGGCTTCCAGAACACCAACAGCCTGGTGCGCAGCGGCCAGTGGGACATCGAGCTCTCCAAGACCGGCTACATCCGGGAGGCCGGACGCTGCCTCGTGATGCGCGTGCGCATGCACTCGCGCGAGCTGATCGTCGTGCTGCTCGATTCCTGGGGCAGGCTGTCGCGCATCGGCGACGCCAACCGCATCAAGAAGTGGCTCGAGACCAGGGCCGCCGCCGGCCGCCCCGGCTAGGCCGGCTCGCGTTCTCGCGCAGGGCCGGTCCCGCGGGCGGTTTCCGCGGGGACGTCATCGCCGGCCTCTCGCTGCCGCAGAAGGCGCTGCCGCCGAAGT
>JBFLYF010000319.1:0-3571 GCA_040756795.1 Pseudomonadota bacterium | reverse complement strand
CTGCTGTTCGAGGTGCTGCTCAACGCCACCGCGATGTTCAACCACGCCAACGTCGCGCTGCCGCGCGCGCTCGAGCCGTGGGTGCGGCGCCTGCTCGTCACTCCCTGCATGCATCGCGTGCACCACTCGGTGATCGAAGCCGAGCGCAACAGCAACTACGGCTTCTGCCTCTCGGTCTGGGATCGCTGGCTGGGAACCTACACGCCGGCGCCGCAGGGCGAGCTCGACATCGGCTTGCCGGACCGGCGCGACCCGCAAGCGGTCGCGACCTTCCGCGGGGTGCTCGCGCTGCCGTTCGCGAAGCCATGAAAATCCTTTTCGTCCTCAACGACCCGCCCTACGGCACCGAGCGCAGCTACAACGCGCTGCGTCTCGCGCGCAATCTGCTCGCCAAGGAACAAGGCGAAGTGCGCGTGTTCCTGATGGGGGACGCCGCCGCCTGCGCCAAGGCCGGCCAGAAGGTCCCGCAAGGCTATTACAACATCGGCGACATGCTGGGCGCGGTCGCGCGCCGCAAAGGCGAGATCGGCGTCTGCGGCACCTGCCTGGACGCGCGCGGCATCGCGGAGGCCGATCTGGTCCAGGGCGCCGTGCGCGGCACGCTCGACCAGCTGACCGAGTGGACCGCGTGGGCCGACAAGCTCCTGGTCTTCTGAGATTCGCGTGAACCGCACCGCGGTCGTGCTCGGCGCGGGGCTGGGCGGCATGGTCGCCGCGCAGGCGCTGCGGCGCCTCCTGCCGAAAGGCGATCGGGTCTTGCTGGTGGAGCGCGAAGCGCGTCATGTCTTCCCGCCTTCGCTGCTCTGGCTGATGGTCGGAGAGCGCAGCGCCGAGGCGATCTCGCGCCCCTGCGAGCATGCCGCGCGGCGCGGCATCGAGCTCGTGCGTGGCGAAGTGAGCGCCATAGACCCGGTCGCAAAGTCGGTCGTCGTGAACAAGGAAACCCTGCGCGCCGACGCGATCGTCATCGCGCTCGGCGCGGAGTACGCGCCGCAGGCGGTTCCGGGACTCGCCGAGGCCGGGCTGTGCATCTACACGCTCGCCGGCGCGACCGCCATTCGCGAAGCGCTCGGGCGATTCGAACGGGGAAAGCTCGTCGTGCTCACGGCCGCTCCCGCCTACAAGTGTCCCGCCGGCCCCTACGAGGCGGCGCTGCTGGCGGAGAACTTCCTGCGCAAGCGCGGCCGCCGCTCGCAGGTGACGCTGGACTTCTACGCCGCCGAGCCGGGCCCGATGATGGTGGCCGGGCCGGCGGTTTCCGCCGGCGTGCGCGGCCTGGTCGAGGCGCACGGCATCGGCTACCACCCCGAGCATCAGGTGAAGTCGGTCAACCCGCAGGCACGGCGGATCGACTTCGCCAACGGCGCAGCCGCCGATTTCGACCTCCTCCTCTACGTCCCGCCGCACCGCGCACCCGAGGTGGTGAAAGCGGCCGGCCTCACCGACGAAAGCGGCTGGATCCCGGTGGACCGGCACACGCTCGCGACGAAAGTCCCCGGCGTTTACGCGCTCGGCGACGTGACGGTGATCCCGCTCAAGATGGGCCGCCCGCTGCCCAAGGCGGGCGTGTTCGCGCACGGCCAGGCCGAGGTGGTCGCGCACAACATCGCGTGCGAATGGACCGGCAAGGGCAAAGTGCGACGCTTCAGCGGCAAAGGCATGTGCTTCGTCGAGACCGGCAGCGGCCGCGCCGGCATGGGCAGCGGAAATTTCTACGCCGAGCCGCTCCCGGAGGTCGTCCTGCACCAGCCGGGCTTGCTGTGGCACGGCGCGAAGGTGCTGTACGAGAAATACTGGCTGTACGCCCGGTTTTGAGGGGTAGCGCGCATGTGCGAACTGTTCGGCGCAAGCGCGGCGGAGCCGGTCGGCATGGCGCACTGGTTCGCACCCTTCCGCCGACGCGGCGGAGGCGTCGCCGATAACCCCGACGGCTGGGGCGTCGCGTCCTGGGATTCGGGCAAACTGCGCACCGAGAAGGCACCGGAGGCGGGCGCCACGAGCGTGCGCTTCGGCGTGCTCGCGCGGGCGCTGCGGTCCGAGCTTCTCATCGCTCATGTGCGCAAGGCCCGGCATCCTCCGGTGCCGGGCATGCAGAATACCCACCCCTTCGCGCACACATGCTGCGGCCGCGAGTGGGTCTTCGCGCACAACGGGCTCGTTCCCGAAGTGATCAGCCGAGACACGGGGGGCGAGCTGTGCAAGCCGCTGGGCGAAACCGACTCGGAGCATGCGTTCTGCCATTTGCTGCACGAGATCGCGACGTGCTACGAGGGGGCGGGCGACCGCGAATGGATGCAGCGCCTCGCCGAGCGCGCCGACGCGATCGCGGCGCTCGGCAAATTCAATTTCCTGCTCTCCGACGGCGCGTACTTGATCGCCTACGGCCACGACCAGCTGCACTACCTCGACCATCCCGACGGCCGCGACGACCTCTCGCTGGTCGCCACCTCGCCGCTGACGCCGGACCCGTGGCGGCGCTTCGCCAGGGGCGAGATCAGGGTCTACCGCGCCGGGCTGCTCGCGCTGCGGCTGAGGGCGGGGGCGAGTACCGCGGTTGCCGGGTGAGCGCGGCGTATACTCGTATTCCAGTGACCATCTACCATCAAGGCGCGGCGCGCGCGGCGAAAAGGTTCCCCATCGGCAAGGCCGAGCGCGAGGCGCGCGTGCAGCTCGCCGCCTGCTACCGCATCTTCGACCATCTCGGCTGGACCGAGATGATCTTCAACCACGTGACGCTGCGCGTGCCCGGGCTCGGCCGCGGCGACGAGGTCTTTTTCCTCATCAACCCGTTCGGCCTGCATTACCGCGAGATCACCGCCTCCAGCCTCGTCCTGATCGACCTCGAAGGCAACCCGGTGCGCGAGTCGAAATGGCCGGTGAACAAGGCGGGCTTCGTCATCCACAGCGCACTGCACGGCGCCATCCCGGACGTGAATTGCGTCATGCATACGCACACCACGACCGGAATGGCGGTCGCCTGCCTGAAGGAGGGGCTCTCGCCCACCAACTTCTACGCCGCGCAGCTGCACGGCGGCGTGGCGTATCACGACTTCGAGGGCATCACGGTGGAAGAAGGCGAGCGCGAGCGGCTCGTGCGCGACGTCGGCGACAGGCGCGCGGTGATCTTGCGCAACCACGGCCTGCTCGCCTGGGGGCCGTCGCTGCCGGAAGCGTTCATGACCCTCTGGACGCTGCAGCGCGCCTGCGACGTGCAGATTGCCGCAGCATCGGCGGGCGCGCTCAACCCGATCCGCGACGAAGTGTTCGCGCAGACGGTGCGCGAGTCCGGGCCGGGCGAGAAGCGCACTTGCGAGGACGTCTTCGCCGCGATGCAGCGGCTGGTCGACGCGAAAGACCCTTCGTATCGCGACTAGAGGGCGGCGAGGCGGCGCAGCTCGGGCAGGCAGGAGCCGCAGTTGGTGCCGCATTTCAGCTCTTGCTGGAGCTTTTCGAGCGTCGCACCCGCGGTCACGGCCGCCCGAATCTCGGCTTCGCCGATCCTGAAGCAGGCGCACACCGCGCGGTCGAAGGCGGCGGCCCCGATGACCGGTGACTGCCCGAAAAGCTTCTC
>JBFLYF010000318.1:0-3578 GCA_040756795.1 Pseudomonadota bacterium | reverse complement strand
GGTGCGATCCCGAACGCGTGCAGACCTTGCCCTTGTTCTTCGGGTCACCGAGTTCCTCGTAGGTGTCGGCGTCGTCCTTGTTCACGCTGGCCTTGTTGTAGACGATCACGCGGCCGCGCGTGGACAGGCCGAACCACTGCGAGCCCTGGCCCGCGTCCGCCCCGCGCAGATGCGCGGGGATGCGCTGCTCGAGCGCGGCCGACCTGACCGGCTGGAAAAGGCCGTCGGTCTCGGCACGCCACAGGCGGGCGGCGTCGACCAGCAGGATCACGTCGGCCGGGCTGGCCGCGCCTTCGCTCTTGAGCCGCGCGAGGATGCCGGCATCGTCGGCATCGACGCGGTTGATGCGGATCCCGGTGGCCTTGGTGAAGTTGGCATACAGCGCCTCGTCGGTCTGGTAGTGGCGCGCGGAGTAGAGGTTGAGCACCTTGTCCTGCGCGTGCGCCGGCAGCGCGGCGGCCAGGGCGAGGGAGGCGGCGAGGCAGAACGAACGGATCTTCATGCGGACTCCTGAACGGTGACGCCCGCATTCTACTAACAAACGAGAATCGTTCTCAGTCTTGTTTGTTTGCGCAAGATCAGCGCGGAGCGACGCCCGCCGGCTCAGGCCGACGGCGGCACGTAGCCGGCCGGCTGCTCCGCGCCTTCGCCGAAGAAGAATCGCTCCATCTGGCGCGCCAGGTACTGGCGCGCGCGCTGGTCGGCGAGGTTGAGACGGTTCTCGTTCACCAGCATGGTCTGGTGCTTGAGCCAGAGCTGCCAGGCTTCCTTGCTGATCTCGTTGTAGATGCGCTTGCCCAGGTCGCCGGGGTAGGGCGCGAAGTCCAGCCCTTCGGCTTCCTTCTTCAGGTACGAACACTGGATGGTGCGGGGCATGGCAGAACTCCTTTCACAGTTTCTTGACGAGGACCTGCGAGCGCCGGTCCCAGTTGTACTTGCGCTTGCGCGCCTCGGGCAGCCAGTCGGGGTCGACCTGCACGAAGCCGCGCTTGATGAACCAGTGCATGGTGCGCGTGGTCAGCACGAAGATGCTCTCCAGGCCCATGGCCTTGGCGCGCTGCTCCACGCGCTTGAGGATGCGCTCGCCGTCGCCCTGGCCCTGCACCTGGGGCGACACGGTGAGCGCCGCGAGTTCGCCGGTGCGCTTCTCGGGGTAGGCGTACAGCGCCGCGCAGCCGAAGATCACGCCGTCGTGCTCGATCACGGTGTAGTGGCCGATGTCGCGCTCGATCTCGGTGCGGCTGCGCTTGACCAGCGTGCCGTCGGCCTCGAAGGGCTCGATCAGCTGCAGGATGCCGCCGATGTCGTCGGCCGTGGCCTCGCGCAGGCTCTCGAGCTTCTCGTCCACCACCATCGTGCCGATGCCGTCGTGCGTGAACACCTCCAGCAGCAGCGCGCCGTCCACCGCGAAGGGCAGGATGTGCGAGCGCTCCACGCCGCCACGGCAGGCCTTCACGCAGTGGCGCAGATAGAACGCCGGGTCGGTGGGTTGCTGCGGGGCGGGCAGGGCGGCGAGCAGGCGTTCGGCGTCGGCCAGCGCGAGTTCGGTGTCGATCGGGCTGTCGGCATCGTCGGCCTTCTCGCGGATGCCCGGCACCTCGGTGATAAAGAGCAGCTTGTCGGCCTGCAGGGCGATCGCCGCGCTGGTGGCGACGTCCTCCATCGTCAGATTGAAGGCCTCGCCCGTGGGCGAGAAGCCGAACGGCGAGAGCAGCACCAGTGCGCCGGTGTCGATGGCCTTGCGCATGGCCGAGGCGTCCACCTTGCGCACCACGCCGCTGTGCATGAAGTCCACGCCGTCGACGATGCCCACCGGGCGCGCGGTGAGGAAGTTGCCCGACACCACGCGCACGATCGCGTTGGCCATCGGCGTGTTGGGCAAGCCCTGCGAGAACGCCGCCTCGATCTCGAAGCGCAGCTGCCCGGCGGCTTCCTGGGCGGCGTCGAGCGCCACCGCGTCGGTGATGCGCATGCCGTGGCTGTAGCGCGCCGGGTGGCCCTTGACGCGCAACTGCTCGTTGACCTGCGGCCGGAAGCCATGCACCAGCACCAGCTTGATGCCCATCGCGTGCAGGATGGCCAGGTCCTGCGCGAAGCGGTCGAGCTTGCCGGCGGCGATCAGCTCGCCGGCGATGGCCACCACGAAGGTCTTGCCCCGGTAGGCGTGGATGTAGGGCGCGACATGGCGGAACCATGGCACGAAGGTGTGGGGGAAGACGAGACTCATCGGCGGTGCAGTCGGGCGGCGGAAGCGATTGTGCCGCAGGCCTCGGAGCGCACCGGGTTCATCTCCGATAATCCGCGCCCCGTGCCCACGCCCGCCGCCGCCATCCCCCCGATCGAGTTTCCGGAATCGCTGCCTGTCTCCGCGCGGCGCGAGGAGATCGCGCGGGCGATGCGCGAGCACCAGGTGGTGGTGGTCTGCGGCGAGACCGGCTCGGGCAAGACCACGCAGCTGCCCAAGATTGCGCTGTCGCTCGGCCGCGGCCTGGGCGCGGGCGGCAAGGGCCTGATCGGCCACACGCAGCCGCGGCGCATCGCCGCCTCCAGCGTGGCCAAGCGCATCGCGCAGGAGCTGAAGTCGCCGCTGGGCGAGGTGGTCGGCTACAAGGTGCGCTTCCAGGACCGCCTGCAGCGCGGCGCCTCGGTCAAGCTGATGACCGACGGCATCCTGCTCGCCGAGACGCAGAGCGACCCGCTGCTGCGCGCCTACGACACGCTGATCATCGACGAGGCGCACGAGCGCAGCCTGAACATCGACTTCCTGCTCGGCTACCTGCGGCAGATCCTGCCGCGGCGGCCCGACCTGAAGCTGATCGTCACCTCGGCCACCATCGACGCCGACCGCTTCGCGCAGCACTTCGCCTCGGCCCGCGGGCCGGCGCCGGTGATCCAGGTGTCCGGGCGGCTCTATCCGGTGGAGCAGCGCTGGCGTCCGTTCGAGGAGAGCCGCGAGTTCGACCTGAACGACGCCATCGGCGAGGCCGTCGACGAGCTCTGGCGCGAAGGCAGCGGCGACGTGCTCGTCTTCCTGCCCGGCGAGCGCGAGATCCGCGAGGCCGCCGAGCACCTGCGCAAGCACCATCCGCCGGGCGTCGAGATCCTGCCGCTGTTCGCGCGGCTGTCGCAGCAGGAGCAGGACCGCGTGTTCGAGCCGCACGGCGCGCCGCGCATCGTGCTGGCCACCAACGTGGCCGAGACCTCGCTGACGGTGCCCGGCATCCGCTACGTGATCGACGCCGGCACCGCGCGCGTCAAGCGCTACAGCTACCGCAACAAGGTCGAGCAGCTGCAGATCGAACCCGTGAGCCAGGCGGCGGCCAACCAGCGCGCCGGCCGCTGCGGCCGCGTGAGCAACGGCATCTGCATCCGCCTGTACGACGAGAAGGACTTCGCCGGCCGGCCGCGCTTCACCGACCCGGAGATCCTGCGCTCGTCGCTGGCCGGCGTGATCCTGCGCATGAAGGCGCTGGGCCTGGGCAACGTCGAGGACTTTCCGTTCCTCGAGCCGCCGCCGCGCCGTGCCATCGCCGACGGCTACCAGTTGCTGTCCGAGCTGGGCGCGGTGGACGATCTCA
>JBFLYF010000317.1:0-3578 GCA_040756795.1 Pseudomonadota bacterium | reverse complement strand
CGGTGCAGCATCGAGACCGGGTTGACGAGCTCCCAGGCGATCGTGCCCGTCAGGGCGGCGACCACGAAGGTCGCGGCGAGCCACCACAGGCGCGTCGCGCGCGGCAGCGCGAGCTCGGCGCGCAGCCCGAGCCGGCGCCGCAGCCACGCCGCGGCATCCGTGACCACGTTCACCGGGCAAACCCAGGCGCAGTACAGGCGCCCCCCGAGCGCATAGAAAGCCGCCACGATCGCCGCGCCCGCGAGCGCGCTCGCCGCGGCCACGTGCCCGGCGGCGAACCCCATCAGCACGACATACGGGTCCGAGAGCGGCAGCACATCGAGCGTCAGGCTGGAGGCGAGGTTGCCCTTCACGATCCAGACCCCGGCGAGCGGCCCGAGCAGGAAGAGCGCGAGCAGGCCGAATTGCGAGAAGCGCCTCAGGATCAGCCATTTGTGCTTCATGGCGCGGGCCGCCGTATCGGGAACTCGAGCACCTCGGGCCCGAGCGCGCGGCCGGCCTTCTCCTTCTCCTTCCAGCCGAGGCGGTAATGGCGCCCGAGCTCGCCCTTCGCCTGCTTGAGGGGCAGCACCTTGATCGCGGCTTCCTCGAGCACGCAGGCGCGCTCGCATTTGCCGCAGCCGGTGCAGCGCTCGGAGTGCACGACGGGGATGAACATCGCGTGCTTGCCGGTGCGCTCGTTGTGGCGCGGCTCGAGCGTGATCGCCTTGCCGATCAGCGGGCAGACGCGGTAGCAGACCTCGCAGCGCAGCCCCTGGAAGTTCAAGCAGGTCTCCTGGTCGACCAGCACCGCGAGCCCCATGCGCGAGCGGTCGATGTCCTCGAGCGACTTGTCGAGCGCGCCGCTCGGACAGGCCTTGACGCAATGGATCTCCGGGCACATCTCGCAGGGCACCTCGCGCGCCACGAAGTACGGCGTACCGGCGCCAACGCCGTCGCCGAGCTGGGCGAGGCGCAGCGCCTTGGGGACGCAGGCGCGCACGCACAGCCCGCAGCGCAGGCAGGCGCCCAGAAAGCGCTCCTCGTCGAGCGCGCCGGGCGGCCGCAGCGCACGCGCCGGCAGCGCGCGCGTTTGCCGCGCGTAGAGTCCCAGGCCAAGGCCCGCGAGCGCCGCGCAGCCGGCGGCGCCCGCCATGCCCTGCAGGAAGCGGCGCCGCTCGCCCACTCACGCCCTCGTCACCTTCACCGCGCACTTCTTGAAATCGGTTTCGCGCGAGATCGGGCAGGTGGCGTCCAGCGTCAGCTTGTTCACCAGCCTGCCGGCGTCGAAGAACGGGACGAACACCAGGCCCTCGGGCACCTTGTTGCGCCCGCGCGTCTCCACGCGCGCGATCATCTCGCCGCGGCGCGAGGCGATTTTCGCTTCCATGCCGCGCTGCAGCCCGCGGCGCTTGGCGTCGTCCGGGTGCATGAACACCACCGCGTCGGGGAAAGCCCGGTAGAGCTCCGGCACGCGCCGCGTCATCGAGCCGGTGTGCCAGTGCTCGAGCACGCGCCCCGTGCTCAGCCACAGGTCGTACTCCTTGTCGGGCGATTCGGCCGCCGGCTGGTAGGGCAGCGCGAAGATCACCGCCCTGCCGTCGGGCTTGCCGTAGAAGCGATAGCCCTCGCCTTTCTTCACGTACGGGTCGTAGCCCTCCTTGAAGCGCCAGAGGGTTTCCTTGCCCTCGACCACGGGCCAGCGCAGCCCGCGCACCTTGTGGTAGGTGTCGAAGTCGGCCAGGTCGTGCGCCTTGCCCACGCCGAAGGCGCGGTACTCGTCCCACATGCCCTTCTGCACGTAGAAGCCGAAGTCGCGCGTCTCGTCGTTGACGTAGCCGTTCTTCGGCAGGTCCTTGAGCTTGTGCCGGTCCACCACCCCGTTGGCGAAAAGCACGTCGTAGAGCGTCTTGCCCCTGTACTGCGGCATCCTGGCGATCAGCTCCGCGGGCCAGACCTCCTCGACCTTGAAGCGCCTGGAGAACTCGACCAGCTGCCAGAGGTCGGATTTCGCCTCGCCGGGCGCCTTCACCATCTGGCGCCAGAACTGCGTGCGCCGCTCGGCGTTGCCGTATGCGCCCTCCTTCTCGACCCACATCGCCGCGGGCAGGATCAGGTCCGCGGCGAGCGCGCTCAACGGGGGGTAGGCGTCCGACACCACGACGAACGTCGCCGGGTTGCGCCAGCCCGGCAGGATCTCGCCGTTGATGTTCGGGCCGGCCTGCATGTTGTTGGTCGTCGAGGTCCAGTAGCACTTGAGCTTGCCGTCCTTGAGCGCGCGCGACTGCGCCACCGCGTGCAGGCCGATCTTGCCGGGGAGCGTGCCCTCGGGCAGCTTCCAGAGCTTCTCGGTGATCTCGCGGTGCTTGGGGTTGGTGACGACCATGTCGGCCGGCAGCCGGTGCGCGAACGTGCCGACCTCGCGCGCCGTGCCGCACGCCGACGGCTGCCCGGTGAGCGAGAACGGGCCGTTGCCGGGCTCGGAGATCTTCCCGGTCAGCAGGTGCACGTTGTAGACCAGGTTGTTGACCCAGGTGCCGCGCGAATGCTGGTTGAAGCCCATGGTCCAGTACGACACGACCTTGAGCTTCGGGTCGGCGTACAGCTCGGCGAGCGCCTTCAGGTCCTTGACCGGAACGCCGGAGAGCTTCGACACCTTCTCCGCGGTGTACTCGGAGACGAACTTGCGGTACTCCTCGAAGCTGATCGGCTTCGCCGCGCCGGTGTCGGCGAGGTCCTTGGCGTTCTTCTCCAGCGCGTGCGCGGGCCGCAGGCCGTAGCCGATGTCGGTCACGCCTGCGGCGAAATTGACGTGCTTCCTGACGAACTCCTGGTTCACCTTGCCCGACTGGATGATGTGGTTGGCGATGTAGTTGAGCATCGCGAGATCCGTCTGCGGCTTGAAGATGATGCCGAGGTCGGCGAGCTCGAACGAGCGATGCTCGAAGGTCGAGAGCACCGCGACCTTGACCTTGGGATTGGTGAGCCTGCGGTCGGTGAGGCGCGACCAGAGCACCGGGTGCATCTCGGCCATGTTCGAGCCCCAGAGCACGAACGCGTCGGCGTGCTCGAGGTCGTCGTAGCAGCCCATCGGCTCGTCGATGCCGAAGGTGCGCATGAACCCCGCCACCGCGCTCGCCATGCAGTGGCGCGCGTTCGGGTCGAGGTTGTTGGAGCGGAAGCCCGCCTTGTAGAGCTTCGCCGCGGCGTAGCCCTCCCAGATCGTCCACTGGCCCGAGCCGAACATGCCGACCGCCTCCGGGCCCTCCTTGGCGAGCGCCTCCTTCCACTTCTCGGCCATGAGGTCGAACGCCTGCTTCCAGCTGATCGGCGTGAACTCGCCCGCCTTGTCGTACTTGCCGTCCTTCATGCGCAGCAGCGGGCGCTTGAGGCGGTCCTCGCCGTACATGATCTTCGAGAGGAAGTACCCCTTGATGCAGGCCAGGCCCCTGTTGACCGGCGCATCCGGGTCGCCCTGCGTCGCGACGATGCGCGCGTCCTTGGTGCCCACCAGCACGCTGCAGCCGGTGCCGCAGAAGCGGCACGGCGCCTTGTCCCAGCGGATGTCGTCCTTCTGCTGCGCGAGCGCCCCGGCGCCG
>JBFLYF010000316.1:0-3583 GCA_040756795.1 Pseudomonadota bacterium | reverse complement strand
GGAGGACACGCCGAGCTCGCGGCAGATCTCGTCGGTGCCCGAGCCGAGATGCTCGCGCATCATGAAGGCGCGCGCGGCGCGCGGCGGCAGCTTCGCGAGGCACTCCTCGAGCACCGCGAAGAACTGCTTCTGCTCCAGCGCCGCGTCCGGGTCGGTCCACGCCTCCGGGTGCGCCACCCAGTGTCCGTTCTGCTCGAACAGCGCGTCGAATTCCGAGCCGTCGCCCTCGGGCGCGTCGGGGAGCGTCGCCTCGCGGCCCGCGCGGCGCATGGCGTCGATGATCTTGTGCTTGAGGATGCCGGTGAGCCAGGTGCGCAGGTTCGAGCGCCCGGCGAACGAGTCCGCGCCGGCGAGCGCGGCGAGCAGTGTCTCCTGCACCGCGTCCTCGACCGCGTCCGCGTTGCGCAGGTGCACGGCGGCGAAGCGCACCAGGTAGGCGCGCTCGGTCTCGATGCGACGGCGCAAATCAGTCTCGGCGGCCAAGGCGCCGCAATTCTAGCAGCCGCTGCAGCTCGAGCCCTCATGAGGTCGACCTCTGTCGCGGCGGCGGCCGGAATATTACAGGCCGGCGTTGGCGTAATTCCGCGCCTTGCGCCGCGACTATGGGCCGTCAACGCAACGCGGGGAGGGATCATGCTGAAGGGAAAGACGGCGCTGGTCACGGGCTCGACGAGCGGCATCGGCCTCGGCATCGCCGAGGCGTTCGCCAGGCAGGGCGCGAGCCTGGTGATCAACGGCTTCGGCGAGCGCACCGAGATCGAGCGCCTGCGCGCGCGCCTCGCCGCCGATCACGGCGTGACGGTCGTCTACGACGGCGCCGATCTGTCGCAAGCCGCCGCGATCGAGGCGATGATGAAGGCCGCGATCGCCGGGTTCGGCGCGGTCGACATCCTGGTGAACAACGCCGGCATCCAGCACGTCGCGCCGGTGGAGGAGTTCCCGGTCGCGAAGTGGGACGCGATCCTCGCCATCAACCTCTCGGCGGCGTTCCACACCACGCGCCTCGCGCTGCCCGGCATGGTGAAGCAGGGCTGGGGCCGGATCGTCAACATCGCCTCGGCGCACGCGCTGGTCGCCTCGCCCTTCAAGTCGGCCTACGTCGCCGCCAAGCACGGCATCGCGGGCTTCACCAAGACGATCGCGCTCGAGGCCGCGGAGAAGGGCGTCACCGTGAACGCCATCTGCCCGGGCTATGTCTGGACGCCGCTGGTGGAGAAGCAGATCCCCGACACCGCACGCTCGCGCGGCATCAGCGAAGAGCAGGTGAAGCGCGACGTGCTGCTCGCCGCGCAGCCGACCAAGAAGTTCGTAGGCGTGGAGGAAGTGGCGGCGCTCGCCCTGTTCCTCGCCTCCGACGCGGCCGCTTCGATCACCGGGACCGTCCTGCCGATCGACGGCGGCTGGACCGCGCATTGAGCCTTTCAACCACCACCTACAGGAGCAAGACATGAAACTGAGAATTGCCGCAACCGCAGTCGCCAGCGCCCTGAGCATGACGGCCTTCGCCGGGGAGTGCCCGGCCGACAAGAGAGTCGCCGACGGCCAGGGGCAGAAGAGGGTCAGCCTCGGCCCGAAGGACGTCAGCGACAGGGTGATCACCTCGACCGACCTCGGCAACGAGAAAGTCGCCCTCAAGGACCACCAGTTCCGCGCGCGCAAGCTGGTCATCCAGCCGGGCGGCATCGTGCCCTGGCACAGCCACGACGAGCGCCCGGCGATGATCTACATCGTCTCGGGCGAGATCGTCGAGTACGCGAGCAACTGCGCCGCGCCGATCCTGCACAAGGCGGGCGACACGGCGCGCGAGGCGAGGGGCACCTCGCACTGGTGGCAGAACACCGGCAAGCAGACCGTCGAGCTCATCGCGGTGGACATCTTCCCGCCGCAGATGAAAAAAGAAGAAAAGATGATGTAGGCAGGGGCCGGGCGTGCGCAATCTGCTCATCGGGCTGGCGGCGTTCCTCACGCTGGTGGACCTGTTCGCGACGCAGGCGATCCTGCCTGCGCTCGCGAAGGCCTACGGCGTCAGCCCCGCCGCGATGGGGCTCGCGGTGAACGCGAGCACGCTCGGCATGGCCGTCGGCGCGCTCGCGGTGGCGTTCTTCAGCCGCCACATCGACCGGCGGCTCGGGATCGCGGTGGCGCTGGCTGTTCTGACCGTGCCGACCGCGCTCCTGGCCGCCGCGCCGGATCTCGCGACCTTCGCGGCGCTGCGAGTCGCTCAGGGCTTGTGCATGGCGGGCGCGTTCGCCCTGACCCTTTCCTATCTGGCAGAGCATTGCAGCGCGGGCGACTCGGCCGGCGCGTTCGCCGCCTATATCGCCGGCAACGTCGCGAGCAATCTCGTCGGGCGCCTGGTGGCGGCTTCGCTGGTGGACCATTTCGGCATCGCGGAGAACTTCCTGGTGTTCGCGGGGCTCAACTTCGCCGGCGCGCTGCTGGTGTGGTACTGGCTGGGGCAGGCGGCGCCGGCGCCGATGGCGGCGGCGCGCTCGGCGCTTTCGGTCTGGGGCGCGCACCTGCGCAACCGCGCCCTGCGCGCGAGCTTCGCCATCGGCTTCCTGATCCTGTTCGCCTTCATCGGCACCTTCAGCTACGTCAACTTCGTGCTGGTGCGCGAGCCGCTCGGCTTTAGCATGATGGCGATCGGTTTCGTCTACTTTGTGTTCCTGCCCGCCGTGCTGACGACGCCCCTGGCGGGTCGCGCGGTGGCGCGCTTCGGCGCGCGCGGCACCTTCTGGGCCGCGAGTGCGGTGGCAGTGGCCGGGCTGCCGCTGCTGGTACTGCCGAGCGTACCGGCGGTGCTGACGGGCCTCGTGCTCGTAGGCGCGGGCACCTTCTTCGCGCAGGCGACGGCCACCGGCTTCGTCGGGCGCGCGGCCACCACCGACCGCGGTTCGGCAAGCGGAATCTATCTCGCCAGCTATTTCACCGGCGGCCTGGTCGGCACCGCGGTGCTTGGCGCGCTGTTCGAGCGCTTCGGCTGGGCCGCCTGCGTCGCCGGCATCGGCATCGCGCTCGCGCTCGCCGCGCTGATCGCGGTGCGCATGACACTGCCGGCCCCTGCGCCGGCCCTCGCTGCATGACCCGGGAATTCGTCGAGCTGGCGGGCAACGGCGCGGAGATCGCCGGTGTGCTGCTGATCGTGGGCGGGCTGCTGCTTGCGACCGTGCGTTGCGCGTTCGCGGCCGCGGGCGACCGCTACCGGCGCTATCGCCATGACATGGGGCGCGCGATCCTGCTGGGCCTCGAAGTGCTGGTGGCGGCGGACATCGTCCGTACGGTGGCATTCACCCCGACCATGGACAGCGTCGCCGTGCTTGCCATGATCGTCGCCATCCGCACCTTCCTCAGCTGGAGCCTCGCGCTCGAACTCGACGGCCGCTGGCCGTGGCAAGGGGCCGTCCGATGATCCTGACCCATTCGAACCGAAAAAGGAGATACCGATGAACTTACGCATGCCTAAGACATTTGCCGCAGCGCTGATCCTCGCATGCGCCGCGCCCGCTATGGCGCAGGACGACGGCGTCATTCGGGTAAAAAGCGCCTACCCGATGCAGGAGACGATCGCGCGCCTCAAGGG
>JBFLYF010000315.1:0-3587 GCA_040756795.1 Pseudomonadota bacterium | reverse complement strand
CCTCAAGGGCGACGTCGCCGCGAAGGGGATCCGCTTCTTCCAGGAGATCGACCAGCAGCGGCTCGCCGCCGACGCCGGCGTCAAGGTGCTGCCCTCGACGCTGCTCGTCTTCGGCAATCCGCCGCTCGGCACGCAGTTCCTCAACGCGCGGCCGGAAGCCGGCCTCGACTGGCCGGTGCGGCTGCTGGTGCAGCAGGACGCGAAGGGCGAGGTCTGGGCGGTCTACACCGACTTTCTCTGGATCGCGAAGCGCCACGGCGTGAGCGGCGAGGCCGCCGGGCCGTTCCAGACCGCCTCCGGCGTGATAACGTCGATCACCTCGAGCATCCAGGGCAACTAGAGCTCGCCGCAAATGCTGCCCGGCTATTCCGGCCAGATCGCGCTGGTCCTGCAGGGCGGGGGCGCGCTCGGCGCCTACCAGGTGGGCGTGTACCAGGCGCTGCACGAGGCGGGCATCGAGCCCGACTGGGTGATCGGCACCTCGATCGGCGCGATCAACGGCGCGATCATCGCCGGCAACCCGCCCGAGCGGCGCATGGAGCGGCTGGAGCAGTTCTGGCGCATGGTGCGCAGCGACCAGGTGGCGAAGGTCTGGGGGCTGTGGCCGGCGGTGGCGAACGCCGTGGCGCACGCCGGCATCCTGGTGAACGGCGTAGAAGGCTTCTTCCGCCCCAACCCGGACGCGAGCTGGGGCGTGCACGTGCCGGTCGGAGTGGAGCGCGCCGCGTTCTACTCGACCGCGCCGCTGCTGCAGACGCTCGGCGGCCTGGTGGACCTCGGCTGCCTCAACACGCACCGCGTGCGCCTGACGCTCGGCGCGGTCAACGTGCGCACGAGCGAGATGCACTACTTCGACAGCCGCGACATGGCGCTCGAGCTGGCGCACATCCTCGCCTCGGGGGCGCTGCCGCCCGCGTTTCCCGCGGTGCGCATCGACGGCGACCCCTACTGGGACGGCGGCGTCTACTCGAACACGCCGGTCGAGGTGGTGCTCGACGACAAGCCGCGGCGCGACACGCTGATCTTCGCCGCCAACGTCTGGCACGCGAGCGGCCCCGAGCCCGACACGATCTGGCGCGTGCTCGGCCGGCAGAAGGACATCCAGTACGCGAGCCGCGCCGCGAGCCACGTGCGCCGCCAGCAGCAGATCCACCGCATGCGGCACATCATCCGCGAGCTCGCGCAGCACATCCCCGAGGCGCGGCGCGCCGACCCGGAGGTCGAGCGCATGCTCGGCTACGGCTGCGCCACCGTGATGCACCTCGTGCCGCTGCACGCGCCGCGCCTGGAGGCCGAGGACCACACCAAGGACATCGATTTCACCTCCGCCGGCATCGACGCGCGCCGCGCCGCGGGCTACGCCGACGCGCGCCGCGCGCTCGCGGAGCAGCCCTGGGCCCATTGCGCGGACACCAAGGACGGGATCATCATCCACGATTCGATCCCATGAGCGAGCGCTACGACGCGATCGTGGTCGGCGCCGGGCAGGCGGGCCCGGCGCTTTGCGCGCGCCTGGACCGCGAGGGCCTGAAGACCGCGCTCGTGGAGAGGAAGCTGCTCGGCGGCACCTGCGTCAACGTGGGCTGCATCCCGACCAAGACGCTGGTGGCGAGCGCGCGCGCGATTCACGTCGCGCGCAGGGGGGAGGAGTTCGGCTTTGCCGCGCCGAACGTGGCGGTCGACATGAAGGCGGTCAAGAGGCGCAAGGACGGCGTGGTCAAGCAGTCCTCCGACGGCCTCGCCGGCTGGATCGGCGGCATGAAGAACGTCACGCTCGTCCAGGGCCACGCGCGCTTCACGGCGCCTCGCGTGCTCGCCGTGGGAGACCGGGTTCTCGAGGGCGAAAGAATCTTTCTCAACGTGGGAGGCCGTGCGCTGGTGCCCGACATTCCGGGCGTGAAGGAAGTTCCCTACCTCACCAACACCGGCATGATGGACGTGGACGCCCTGCCCGAGCACCTGGTCATCGTCGGCGGCAGCTACATCGGCCTGGAGTTCGCGCAGATGTACCGGCGCTTCGGCGCGAAAGTCACGGTGGTGGAGCGCATGGCGAAGCTCCTGCCGCGCGAGGACGACGACGTCGCCGCCGAGATCCGCGCCATCCTCGAAAGAGAAGGGGTCGAGATCCGGACAGGGGCGGAGTGCATGGCGATCAAACGGGTGGATTCCGGGATCTCGGTGAATCTGGAGTGCAAAGGAGGCGAGCCCGTGGCTCAGGGCAGCCACGTGCTGCTCGCCGTGGGGCGCGTGCCGAACACCCAGGACCTCGGCCTCGAGGCGGCGGGCATCGAGACCGACGCGCGCGGCTACATCAAGGTGGACGATGAGTGCCGCACCAGCGCCGAGGGCGTCTGGGCGATGGGCGACGCGAACGGCCGCGGCGCGTTCACCCACACCTCGTGGAACGACTACGAGATCGTCGCCGCCAACCTCTTCGACAGGGACGCGCGCAGGATCTCCGACCGCATTCCCTGCTACGCGCTGTTCATCGACCCGCCGCTCGGCCGCGTCGGCATGAACGCCGCCGAGGCGAAGGCGAGCGGGCGCCGGATCCTCGCCGGCAAGATGCTGATGACGCGCGTCGGCCGGGCGCGCGAGGCGGGCGAGACGCAGGGCTTCATGAAAGTGCTGGTCGACGCGGACTCGAAGGAGCTGCTCGGCGCCGCGCTGCTCGGCCTGAACGGCGACGAGATCGTGCACTCGCTGCTGGATGTCATGTACGCGAAGCAGCCCTACACCACGATCCAGCGCGCGGTGCACATCCATCCGACGGTGACCGAGCTGGTGCCGACGCTGCTGGGAACCCTCAAGCCGTTCCCGGGCTGAAGCCGCCATGAAGAAAGCGCTGCTGCTCGCCGCGACCCACGCAGTCGCGGCCGCGATCGGCTTCGCGGCCGGCATCTATCTCCTGCCGATCCTCATCGCCCCCGGCGCGCCCTCGGCGGTGGAAGTCGAGAGCGCCGCTGCGAACGCCGAATTCCGGGGCCGGTTCCGCCGCGACCTGAAAGGCAGCGATTTCCTGCACTGGGGCGAGGGCACCGTGTCGGTCAGCCGCAGCGCGATCTCGCTCGCCGGCAGGGTCGCGCCCGGGCCCGACTACAAGCTTTACCTGTCGCCGGAATTCGTCGAGACCAGGGACGACTTCGCGCGCCTGAAACCGCGCATGGCGAGGGTGGGCGACGTGAAGACCTTCGAGAACTTCATCGTCGCCGTGCCCCCCGGCATCGACCCGCGCGCCTACAACACGGTGGTCGTCTGGTGCGAGACCTTCGGCATGTTCATCTCCGCGGCGCAGTACAAGTTCTAGCCGCCGGCGTAGCGCGCGCGGATGCGCACCGCGCGCTCCAGGCCGTCGGCCGCCTCGAGCAGCTTCAGCTGCAGGTCCGGCTCGGAGGCGAGCCCGCGCGAGAGGCGCATCACCTCGGCAAGCGCGTCGGCCGAGACCTGGCCGCCCACGAACGCGGCAACCCAGGCGTTGACGAAGAAGATCTTGCGCGTGCGCTTGAGCTGCGGCAGCCGCTCGAGCGCCTCGGCGATGAGCGGCCGTGTGAGCGCCGCCTGCTCCGGGGCGTTGAGCGGCGCGAGCG
>JBFLYF010000314.1:0-3605 GCA_040756795.1 Pseudomonadota bacterium | reverse complement strand
CGGCCAGCGCCTGCGTGAACTGCGCGTTGGCCTCGTCGTGGCGCTTGTGCTGGCACAGGTACCAGCCGTAGTTCTGCAGCGCGTCGGGATCGCGCGGGTTGATCGCCAGCGCGCGGCGGAAGTCGCTCTCCGCCAGGTCGTCCTTGCCCAGGCTGGCGTGGATCAGGGCACGCAGGTTGTAGGCGGCACCGAGGTTCGGGTCCGCCGCGATCGCGCGATTGGCTTCCGGGAGCGCCACCTCGGCCTGGTTGTTCGCGAAGTACGCCGCCGCGAGCTCCAGGCGAACCTGGGCACGCCGCTTCGGGTCGGCCTCCTCGGCCTGCATCGGCTGCACGGGCCGAACCTCGTTGATCGGCCCGGTGGTGGTGGTGGTGGTGGTCGCGCAGCCCGCGAGCCAGGCCAGCGCCGCGACGCACAACAGACGGGCCACGCCCTGCTTCATGCCTTGGTCTCCTGAAGCGGCGCCCCGCGCCGCACCACCCGCACCGGCGCGCGCACCAGCCGCTCGTGCACCCGCGTGCGGTCCTGCACCTCGCCGGCCAATTGCCCGCAGGCGGCGTCGATGTCGTCGCCGCGCGTCTTTCGGATCGTGGTGACGATGCCGGCGTCCTGCAGCACTTTGGCGAACGCCGCCACGCGCTCGCGCGATGAGCGCATCAGACCGGAGGCCGGGAAGGGGTTGAACGGGATCAGGTTGAGCTTGCAGGGCACGCGCCCCTTCACGAGCCGCACCAGCTCGCGCGCCAGCTCCGGCGTGTCGTTCACGCCCTCGAGCATGCAGTACTCGAAGGTCACGAAGTCGCGCGGCGCCTTGTCGAGGTAGCGCACGCAAGCGTCGAGCAGGGCGTCCAGCCCGTCCTTGCGGTTCAGCGGCACAAGCTGGTTGCGCAGTTCGTCGTTCGGCGCGTGCAGCGACACGGCGAGCGCCACCGGGCAGTCCTCGCGCAGGCGGTCGATCATCGCCACCATGCCGGAGGTGGACACCGTCACGCGCCGGCGCGACAGCCCGTAGGCGTGGTCGTCGAGCATGGTCCGCAGCGCCGGCACCAGGGCCGCGTAGTTCTGCAGCGGCTCGCCCATGCCCATCATCACCACGTTGTCGATCACGCGCTCGCCGTCGGCGCCCCGCAGCCGATGCTCGGCGAACCACAGCTGCGCGACGATCTCGCCCGTCGTCAGGTTGCGGCTGAAGCCCTGGTGGCCGGTGCTGCAGAAGCGACAGCCCACCGCGCAGCCGGCCTGCGACGATACGCACAGCGTGCCGCGGTCGTCCTCGGGGATGTAGACGCTCTCGACCGCATTGCCGCCGCCCACGTCGAACAGCCACTTGATCGTGCCGTCGGCCGAGCGGTGTTCGCTGATCAGCGGCAGGCCGCGCACCTCGGCGGCGCCGGCCAGCTTGCCGCGCAGCGACTTGGCCAGATCCGACATCTTCTCGAAGTCGGACTCGCCCTTCTGATGGATCCAGCGGTAGAGCTGGACGGCGCGGAAGCGCTTCTCGCCCAGGCTCTCGCAATAGGCCGCCAGCCCCTCGAGATCGAAGTCGAGCAGGTTGACGGCCATCGCGTTCAGCGGCTGTAGACGTTCATGCCGGGGAAGAAGAACGCGACTTCCACGGCCGCGGTTTCCGGCGCGTCGGAGCCGTGCACGGCGTTGGCGTCGATGCTGTCGGCGAAGTCGGCGCGGATGGTGCCCTTCTCGGCCTTCTTCGGGTCGGTGGCGCCCATCAGCTCGCGGTTCTTGGCGATGGCGTTCTCGCCCTCGAGCACCTGGATCATCACCGGGCCGGAGACCATGAAGTCCACCAGGTCCTTGAAGAACGGGCGCGCCTTGTGCACCGCATAGAACTGCTCGGCCTCGCCGCGCGAGAGATGGACCATCTTCGCCGCGACGATCTTCAGGCCGGCGCCTTCGAAGCGGGCGTAGATCTGGCCGATGACGTTCTTCGCCACGGCGTCGGGCTTGATGATCGAGAGGGTGCGTTCGATGGCCATGAATTCTTCTCCTGAATCAATAACTTGGCAAAGTTTCGGATTGTAGCCCGTGAGCTGTGACGGTTCGGCCTCGCAGGGCCATTAGCGCCCGCGGCGACCACCGCCGCCGAACCCGCCGCCGCCGCCGCCGCCACGGCCACCGCGGCCGCCTCGGCTCTTGCGATGGAACGCGTCGGCACCGATGTAGCCCACCGAGGTCTGCATCGGGTCGGGCTGCTTCGGCCCGCCCTTCTTTCCGCCCCCGCCACCGCCCGCAGGCTGGCCGCTGCCGCCCGGCCCGAACCCGCCGCCGCCGAAGGCGAAGGTGCGGCCGCCGATGCGGCTGCGCGGGTTCTGCACGAAGCGCTTGTCGAAGGTCTGCTCGAGCGGATTCGGGATCTTCATCGGATCGATGTCGAGTTCGTCCTCGTCGTGGAACTCGTCGCGCTCGCGCTCCTCCCCCTCGGAACGGGGACGCGGCTGCGGAGGCTGCGATCCGCGCGGACCGCGGTCGTTCGGACGGCCGCCGCGGTCGTCGCGCTGCTTGTTCTTGCGCCCGTCGCGTCGGTCCTCGCCGCGCTGCGGCTGCCCCTCGCGCGGGGCCCCGCTGGCCAGGCGCCGGATCGCGCGCACGTCGTCGGGACCGAGGTCGACCCACACGCCGCGCTTGAGCCCTCGCGGCAGCACGACGTTGCCGTAGCGGATGCGGATCAGTCGGCTGACCGCGAGGCCGACGGCGTCGAACAGCTTGCGCACCTCGCGGTTGCGGCCTTCGGTGATGACCACGCGGTACCAGTGGTTGGCCCCCTCGCCGCCGCCATCCTCGATGGACCGGAAGCTCGCCATCTGCCCTTCGATCTCCACGCCTTCGAGCAGCTTCGTCTTCGCCTCGGCGTCCAGCGTGCCCAGCACCCGCACGGCGTATTCACGCTCCACGCCGAAGCGTGGGTGCATCAACTGGTTCGCCAGCTCGCCGGAGGTGGTGAACAGCAGCAGCCCCTCGGTGTTGATGTCGAGTCGTCCGACCGACTGCCACTTGCCGTGCTGCAGCCGGGGCAGGCGGCGGAACACGGTCGGCCGCTGCTGCGGATCGTCGTGCGTCACCACCTCGCCGACCGGCTTGTGGTACGCGATCACGCGTGCCGGCGGCGGCTGGATGCGCACCTTGACGGGCTTGCCGTCCAGCGCGATGCGGTCGCCGAACGAGATGCGCTGGCCGACGTGGGCGGGCTCGCCGTTCACGGTGATGCGGCCGTCCTCGATCATCTGCTCCATGTCGCGGCGCGAGCCGATGCCCGATTGCGCCAGCACCTTCTGCAGTTTGGGGGCATCCGGCTCCGGCGCGAGCACGCGCTTGTGCGGTTCGGCGGTGCCGGCCTCGCCGGTCTCGGGCGCCGCCTCGGCGTCGCCGGCGGGCTCTTCGGCCACGGGCTCGACCGACATCGCCTCGGCATCGGCGTCGAAGGCGCCGGACAGGACCTCGGCGAACACCTCTCCCGTGCGCTGTGCGGCAGCGGCCTGCGCCTGCTCGGGCGGGGGCGACTCACCGCCCTCGCCGCGCCGACGGTCGCGCCGATTGCGGCGGCGGTTGCGCCGGCCGCGCTCGCCGCCTTCTCCGTCGTCGCCACCTTC
>JBFLYF010000313.1:0-3628 GCA_040756795.1 Pseudomonadota bacterium | reverse complement strand
GGCGCCGCGGCGACCAGCCCCGCGGTGAGCGTGGCCGATTCGGCCATGACGAGGTTCGCGTAGACGATGAGAAGCGCGAGCACCGCCGCCCAGTGCAGCCCCGCCGAGAAGGCGAGCGCGACGCCGCAGGCGCCCGAGGCGAACATGGCGATCTGGATCCAGCGCCGGCGCCCGATGCGCAGCGCGACCTCGTTGCCGAGGATCGACGCCGGCACCGCCGCGACGTTGACCACCGCCGCGAGCGCCGCGAGGTTCCAGGGGTAGGCCGGGCCCTGCGCCTGCAGGCCCGCGGAAAACGCGAGAAACGCGACCATCCAGCCGCGCGAGCCGAACAGCTCCGCGCAGTGCGCGAGGTAGCCGGCCGTGTAGCCCGCCGTGGCGCGGTTCGCGAGCACCTTGCGCCAGGCGGCCACGGGAAACAGGCTCGAGGCGGAGAACGCGGCTTTCGCCCTGGGCTGGATCCCTTCCAGGAAAGCGAACACCAGCAGCCCCGCGGCGAGCGGCCCCGCCGCGGAGACGATGAAGGCCCACCGCCAGCCCCAGGCCTCGGCGAGCGCGCCCGCGAGCGCGAGCGACAGCGCGGTGCCGATGCCGAAGAACGAGGTGTAGAAGGCGATCGTGCGGCTCTGGCGCGGCCCCGCGGTGCGGTCCGAGAGCAGCCGCAGCCCCGGCATGTAGCTCCCGGCCACTCCCGCGCCGAGCAGCGCCTGGAACAGCATCGCGCTCGCCAGGCCCTCGGCAGCGAGCCCGAAGCCGGCCTCGCCCGCCGCGCCGAGCAGGCAGCCGGCGAGGTAGACGCGGCGGCCGTCGGTGCGGTCGGTGAGCGTGGTCCAGTACGACACCGTGGCGACGTAGCCCACGAAGAACGCGCTGCCGATCATTCCGGCCTCGGCGTTCGAGAGGCGCCAGAGCGCGGCGAGCTCGGGCAGGAGCGCGGCGAACGTCGCGAAGCCCAGCATCGACAGGACGTGGGCGCCGATGAGCAGGAGCGCCGGGCTCAAAGCGGCGCGGCGGAGAGGCAGGCGGCGACGAAGCCCTCTGGGTCGAGCGGCTTGCCGACGTAGTAGCCCTGCATGCGGTCGCAGCCGAGCGCGGCAAGCCGCAGCGCAACCGACTCGTCCTCGACGCCCTCGGCGACGACCGCGAGGCCGAGGTTGTGCGCCAGGTCCACGAGCGAGCGCACGATGCGCTCGTGCGCCGGGACGCGCGCCATGTCGCTGACGAACGAGAGGTCGATCTTCATCTCGTCGAAGGGCATGGTGGCGAGATAGTTCATCGAGGAGTAGCCGGTGCCGAAGTCGTCGATCGCGAGGCGCACGCCGAGCGCCTTCAGCCGCTCGAAGGCGGCGCGGATCTCCTCGGTCGCGCCGAGCAGCGCGGTCTCGGTCACCTCGACCACCAGCGCGTCGCCCGGCAGCCCCCAGGTGCGCAGCGCCCGGTCGATGAAGTCCGGCAGGTCGCGCTCGCGCAGGTTGTTGGCCGACAGGTTGACGGCGATGCGCAGCCCGGCGCCGCGGAAGCGGAACTCGGCGCACTGGCGCAGCGCGCTGTTCAGCACCCACCAGGTCACCTCGTTGATGAGGCCCGCCGACTCCGCCACCGCGATCGCGCGCGAGGGCGGCACGATGCCGAGCTCGCTGTCGCGCCAGCGCAGCAGGCTCTCGGCGGCCACCACGCGCCGGTCGCTCAGGCGCACCTGCGGCTGGTAGACGAGCTCCAGCGCCCCCTGCTCGATCGCCGCGCGCAGCCGGTTCTCGTAGATGAGCGAGGTCGCGTGCGGCTTTTCCTGCGGCTCGCTGTAGACCGCGATGCGGTCGATCTCGTCGCGCGCCACGATGCAGGCGATCTTGGCGCGCTGCAGCAGCGACGCCGGGCTCTCGCCGTGCTCCGGGAAATGCGCGATGCCGATCGCCGGGCGCGCGTAGATCTCGCTCTCGGCGACGCGCACCGGGATGTTGAGCGTGCGCAGCGTCTTCTGCGCCGCGAGCATCGCCACCCCGGGGCTCTGGATCGTGTCGAGCACGCAGGCGAACTCGTCGCGCCCGATCTCGCCGAGCAGGTCGCGCTCGCGCAGCACCTCGCTCCTCATGCGCCCGAAGATGCGGCCGCGCACGGCGTCGCCGACGTGAAAGCCCCAGACGCCGTCGATGCGGCCGATGACGCCGCAGTCGACGTACAGCACCGCGAGCAGCTTGCCGTCCGCGGCGCGCTCGGCGAGGCGCGCGCGCAGCTGCTCGACGAACGGCGCGTAGTCGGGCATCAGCTCGGCGGGCGAGCGCGCCGCGCGCCCCGCCTCGGCCGCGACCGCGGCGACGATCGCGAACTGCGCGGTGAGGAAGCGCCCGGCTGCGGCGAGCGCTTCGGCGCAGGCGGCGGCATCGCCGGCGTGCACGCGCAGGGCGCCCGCGCGCAGCAGCTCCTCGAGCGGCACGCAATCGCGCCGGATGCGCTCGGCGGGCTCATCGGCGTTGACGGTGGTCGCCCAGCGCGCGAGCAGCCCTTCGAGCACCTTCCAGCCGAGCGCGCCGCGCGAAAGCGACTCGATCAGCATCTTCTGCGGCTCGGACATGCCCGCCGGCAGCAGCGCGGTGTGAAAGCCGCTCTCGGCGTGCGCCAGCACCGCCTCGCGGTGCCCGGCGCCGAGCAGGTCCGGCGCCTCGCGCCGGATCGCCGCGCCGAGCGCGTTCAGGCGCTCGAGCGCCGGCTCGTCGAGCCCGAACTCGCCGAGCAGCCGGGCGATCGTGCCGGCGCCGAGCGGCGGCTCGCCGGAATGCACCGCGAGCGGCTGGTTGCCGCTCACAGGAAGAATTCCCGCGGGTCGAGCGGCAGGCGGTCGGACTCGAGCGTGCGGCGGATGCGGTAGGGCTCCTCCGGCCCCGCCATCGGGTTCTTCATCAGGTCGAGGATCTTGTGCGGGTTCATCGGGCGGCCCGCGGCGTCGAGCACCACCATGACGCGCGGCTGCAGCCGCCGCACCAGGTTCTGCGCGATGACCACCCCGATCTCGCCGGTGTTCAACTCGACCACCGAGCCCACCGGGAACACGCCGATGCACTGGATGAACTGCTCGACCAGCGGCGCGCTGAACTGGCTGCCGCGCCCCTTGAAGAGCGAGGTCAGCGCGTTCGACGGCGAGAGCGCCTTGGCGTAGGCGCGCGGCGTGGTGAGCGCATCGAACGTGTCCACGATCCCGGCGATCGAGCCGATCAGGCCGATCTCCGCGCCTTTCAGCCCCTTCGGATAGCCGCTGCCGTCGTAGCGCTCGTGGTGCAGCGCGGCGAGCGCGGGCAGCCCGGGCGGCAGGCCCGTGGCGGCGCTCAGGATCTCGACCGAGTGCCGCACGTGCGCCTTGGCGAGATCGAGCTCGGCGAGATTGAGCGACGTGGTCTTGTCCAGCAGCTCGCTCGGCAGCCTCACCTTGCCGATGTCCTGCAAGAGGCCGAGCAGCCCGAGCGTCTCGAGCGTCTCGCGCGGCAGCTGCAGGAACCGCCCGAATACGATCATGTACACCGAGACGTCGAGCGCGCGCTTGGCGACCGTGGAGCCTTTCTCGATCATCTTGGTGAGCAGCATCATCGCGTCCGGGTTGCGCACGATGCTGTCGGTGACGCGCGGCACCGCCTCCAGC
>JBFLYF010000312.1:0-3656 GCA_040756795.1 Pseudomonadota bacterium | reverse complement strand
GGCAGCGCGCTCGACCATATGTACATGAGCGTGGCGTACGGCAGCGACTGCCCGCTCAGCGCGCGCGCCAGGCGCAGCTGCACGCGGTCCTGGAAATCGAGCCGTGCAGCGTCGCCGTGGAAGGACACGATCAGCCGCGCCGCCGCGTCGTCGGTCGCGGCGTGGCGCACATCGGCGCGCGGGATCAGGTTGGCGACCCGCCAGCGCCACTCGAGCAGCGGGTGGCGGTGCGGGTCGATGCGGATGCGCCGCACCAGGCCCGATGCGGAGCGCTCGGACTTCGCCTCGAGCGCCACCGCGCCGCCGGCGCTCACCAGGCGGTACTCGGTGCGCGGCTTGGAGGGCAGGATGATGTACGGGTCCCAGCCGTCCTCGAGCGTCTCGCCCGCCGCGCGCCGCGAAAAGCGCGCGACTTCCACCCGCACGCCCGCCTCGCGCGGCATCCGCCGCACCACCTCGGTCGAGGCGAGCAGCTCCTCGCCCGGCACCGACGCGCACCCCGCGAGCAGGGCGATGGCGAGAACGGGAATGCATCTCATGCTCAGAGGGCCTCGCGCGGCCGCTGCGGCGGCTGCGGCGCGCGGCGCAGCGGCCCGTCCACCTCGGAAGCGAAACGCGCGAGCGCGTCGAGCAGCGTGTCGCGGTTCAGGCGGTAGAGCACGCGCTGGCGCTGGCGCTCGGCCGACACCAGCCCGGCGTGCAGCAGCACCGAGAGGTGGCGCGACACCGCCGGCGCGCTCATGCCGAAGCGCCCGGCGAGGTCCTGCGTCGAGAGCGCGGTCTGCGCCAGGAAAGAGATGATTCTCCGGCGCGGCACCGAGGCCAAGGCGTGGAACACGCGGTGCTGAGGATTAACAGCCATGTTAATAGTATAGAGCGGCCGCGCGGCTTGTGGTTAGAATGGCGCGCAACGTTTCCGGGAGATTCCATGGCAAGGGCAAAAGCGGGCACGGCGCCGCTCTCGATGGCGGATCGCGACGGCTGGATCTGGTACGACGGCAGGCTCGTGCCCTGGCGCTCGGCGACGACGCACGTGCTGACGCACTCGCTGCACTACGGCCTGGCGGTATTCGAGGGCGTGCGCGCCTACAAGACGGCGGGCGGCACGCAGATCTTCAGGCTGCGCGAGCACACGCAGCGCCTGCACAACTCGGCGCACATCTACCTGATGAAGATCCCCTACACGGTCGAGCGCCTGATGCAGGCGCAGGTCGAGGTGGTGGCGGCGAACGGCCACGAGGCCTGCTACATCCGCCCGATCGCGTTCTACGGCTCGGAGAAGATGGGCGTGTCGCCCGTGGGCGCGCGCGTGCACGTCGCGATCGCCGCCTGGCCCTGGGGCGCCTACCTCGGGCCCGAGGCGCTCGCCAAGGGCATCCGCGTCAAGACCGCCTCGGTCGCGCGCCACCACATCAACGTCACCATGGCGCGCGCCAAGATGTCGGGCACCTACCCGAACTCGGTGCTCGCGACGCTGGAGGCGACGCTGCACGGCTACGACGAGGGGCTCTTGCTCGACGTCGACGGCTTCGTGGCCGAAGGCGCGGGCGAGAACATCTTCATCGTCAAGGACGGCAGGATCATCGAGCCCGAGCTCACCTCCGCGCTCACCGGCATCACGCGCACGTCCGTCATCGAGCTCGCCGAGGGCCTGGGCTACAAGGTGAGCGCCAAGCGCCTGACGCGCGACGACATCTACATCGCCGACGAGTGCTTCTTCACCGGCACCGCCGCCGAGGTGACGCCGATCCGGGAGCTCGACGGCCGCACCATCGGCGCGGGCAAGGCCGGCCCCGTCACCAAGGCGCTGCAGAAGGCGTTCTTCGACGTGGTCACCGGCAAGGACCGCAAGCACAAGCACTGGCTCACGCCCGTGCCGATGCAGAAGGCGGCGAAAGGAAAGCGCGCATGAGCACCGACACCGCGCGTGAAGTCGAGGTCGGCGAAAAGGACCTGCCGCTGCACTGCCCGCTGCCCGGGGCGCCGCTCTGGGCGCGCCACCCGAGGGTTTTCCTGGAGGTGACGAAGACCGGGCAGGCGCTGTGCCCGTACTGCGGAACGAAGTTCCTCTACAAAGGCGCAAAAGCCAGCCATTAGCACCACGCGCGTTCTCGTGGTCGCCCCGAACTGGATCGGCGATGCCCTGATGGCACAGCCGCTCCTGGCCCGCCTGCGCGGCAAGCTCGCGCCCGGCGGGCGCATCGAAGCGCTCGCCCCGCCCTGGGTGGCGCCGGTGCTCGCGCGCATGGCGGAAGTGGACGAGGTGCTCGAAGCCGACCTGAATCACGGCCGGCTGCAGCTCGGCGCGCGCTGGCGGCTCGGCCGGCGTCTGAAGGCGCGCCGCTACGACGAGGCGGTGGTGCTGCCCAACTCGTGGAAGTCGGCGCTCGTGCCGTTCTTCGCCGGCATTCCCGTGCGCACCGGCTACGTCGGCGAATTCCGCTATGGCCTTTTGAATTCAAACTATAAGGAGAGCAAGAAGCCGGTAAGCGCACCGGCGCATTACGCGCGGCTTGCCGAAGCGCCGGGCACCGAGCCCGCGCAGCCCCTGCCCGAGCCGCGCCTGCGCACCGACCCGGGAAGAGTCGCCGAGACCCTTGCGCGCTTCGGCATCGCAAAACCGTACGCGGCACTCTGCCCCGGCGCCGAATACGGCCCGGCCAAGCGCTGGCCGTATTTTGACGAGCTGTCGCGACAGATTGGAGTTTCCGCGGTGCTGCTCGGTTCGAAGAATGATCTTGAAGCTTCAGAATCAATCCAGGGCAAGAACCTGATCGGCCAAACCAGCCTGGACGAGGCGATCGACCTGATCTCGGGCGCGAAGTTCGTGGTGACCAACGACTCGGGCCTGATGCACGTCGCCGCCGCGCTCGGCACGCCGCAGGTGGCCCTCTTCGGCTCCTCCAGCCCCGAGCGCACGCCGCCGCTCTCGGCGCGCGCGCGCGTGCTGTGGCTCAGGCCCGAGTGCAGCCCCTGCTTCGAGCGCGTCTGCCCGCTCGGGCACTTCCGCTGCATGCGCGAGCTCTCCGTGGAGAAAGTCTTGTCCGAGATCGGGCGGCTCGCGTGAGCGGCAGGATCTTCCCCACCGCGCAGGACGCCGAGAACGCGTTCTACGAGGCGCTCGAGCGCTCCGACCTCGAGGCGATGATGCAGGTCTGGGCCGAGGACGACGAGATCGTCTGCGTCCACCCGGCGGGGCAGCGGCTCGCGGGCCAGGAGCAGGTGCGCGAGGGCTGGCGCCAGATGTTCGCCGGCGGCGCGAGCCTGCGGGTGAGAATCACGCAGCGCGTCGCGGTCACCGGCATGATGCTCGCGGTGCACAGCGTGCACGAGAACATCACCGTCACGGGCGAGAAGCGCGCGCGGCCGCCAGTGGTCGCGACCAACGTCTACCTGCGCACCGCAGCGGGCTGGCGCATGGTCGTGCACCACGCCTCGCCCGCGCCCGGCGCGGCGCCCGAGCCGCCCGCGGCGGCACCCAAGATCCTGCATTGAGCGCGGACCGCTACGCCCCGCCCTGGTGGCTCCCCGGCGGGCATCTGCAGACTCTCGCCGCGGCGCTCGCGCCCGCGCCGCGCATCGCCTGGCGGCGCGAGCGCTGGGAGACGCCGGACGGCGACTTCATCGATCTGGACTGGGCGGGGCGCGAGGCGAGC
>JBFLYF010000311.1:0-3678 GCA_040756795.1 Pseudomonadota bacterium | reverse complement strand
TCGGCTTTCGACGCATCGGCAGCGGACTTGACCGCCGGCAGCGCCAGGTCGATCACCGGCATGTGAAACCCGGCGCCCAGGCGGCGCGTGAGCGGCGCGAGCGCGCGCGCCTGCTCGGCGAGCGCTCCCAGGCCCGCCGCCTCGACCGCCGCGAGCTGCGCCCGCAGCACCTCGTCCTTCGGCGCGAGCAGCAGCGCGAGCAGCGCGGCGCGCGCGCCCTCGGTTTCGCGCAGCCGCTCGCGCAGCTCGGGTGGCAGCGCCTTGAGAAGCCGCGCGGCGTAATCCACCTTGGCGCCGTCCACCGTGCCGACCAGCGCCGCGCTGTCTGTTGCCGAGCGGCCCCACCGGGCGCTCGCGTCGGCGCCGCGGCGCCCGTCCGCGCCGAAGGCGCCGGCAGCGAGTACGGCCGCGGCCGCAGCTTTCCGCTTTTCATCTCCCGTATCCTTTGTCTCGCCTTCTACGTCGGCAGCCGCGACGGCGCGCGTCTTGCGGTAGCTCGATCTGTCAAACCGCGGATGCGCGCGTGCGATGCGCTCCTCGAGCGGCGGATGGGTGTCGAACAGGCCCGAGAGGCGCACGCGGATGCCCTGGCCGAAGAACATGTGCGACAGGTCCTCGGCGTGGCGCTCGGCGACGAGCGAGCCGTCCGCGGCCACCGAGATCTGGTCGAGCGCGCCGGCGATGCCGTCGGGGTTGCGCGTGAACTGCACGCTCGAGGCGTCGGCGAGGAACTCGCGCTGCCGCGACACCGCGGCCTTGATGAGGCGCGCGAAGAACAGGCCGATATAGCCGATGACGAGCAGCGCGAGGCCCGCGGCGAAGATGCCGCCGCCGGCGCGGCTGTCGCGCACGTTGCGCTGGCTGCGCATCAGGAACTCGCCCACCGAGCCGATGAACACGATCCCGGCGAGCACGCCGATCATGCGGATGTTCAGGCGCATGTCGCCGTTCAGGATGTGGCTGAACTCGTGCCCGATCACGCCCTGCAGCTCGTCGCGGTTGAGCGCCTGCAGCGTGCCGCGCGTCACCGCGACCACCGAGTCGGAGACGTCGTACCCCGCGGCGAAGGCGTTGATGCCTTCCTCGCCGTCCATGACGTAGACCGCGGGCACGCGCACGCCCGAGGCGATCGCCATCTCCTCGACCACGTTGACCAGGCGCCGCTCGAGCGGGTCGCGCGTGTCGGGCGAGACGCGCCGCGCGCCCACCATCTCGGCCACCGCCTTGCCGCCGCCCGCGAGCTTGAGCACGTTCCAGCCGCTCACCGCGAACACCACGAGCGAGGTGCCGAGCGCCCCCCAGACATAGAGCGCGGGCGGCACCGCCCGGAAGCGCGCGGCGAGCGTGAGCGACTTGCCCGGCGGCTCGTGGACGAAGTTGGCGGCGTAGAGGCCCCCGATCACCAGGTCGACCGCGAGGATGACGCCCACCACCGCCAGGGCGTACATCAGCACCAGGATCCGCGTGTTGCGCCGCGCGAGATGCTGGTGCTCGAAGAACGTGGCCATCGGCTATTTTCGCAGCAAGCGCGGGTCCAGGGCCGCGACCGAGGGCGGCATCGGGCAGTCGAGCACGCAGGCCACCGCGCGCAGCAGCTCGTGCTCCGCGAGCTTCACGCCGCGCGCCGCGATGAGCGCGCCCCCGGCCTCGAGCAGCCGCGCCTTCTCCAGCGGCGCGAGCAGGCTCAAGCGCTCCAGCGCCTCGCTCACCTTCGCCAGCGCGAGCGAGTCGCGCTCGGCAAGCGCGAGCCCCGGCAGCGCGAGCGGCGCGCTCGCCGCGAGGAACGAGGCGCGCGCGTGGGCCGCATCGCGCTCGCCTGCGTGCGCGAGCAGCGACAGCGCCAGCCCGGCTTCGGCCTCGAGCTCGGCGAGCGCACGGTAGCGCACCCCGCCCGCGCGTTGCGCCTTCGGCCCGAGCGTCCACTCGAGGATGGTGTCGAGCACGAACTCGCTCAGGCTCATGCGCCGGTCGGCCTGGATGAGCGCGCGCAGCGCGGCGAGGAAAGCTTCGCGCCCGGCGGTGTCCATTGCCTTGAGCGCCGGCACGGCGAGCGCCACCAGCGGCAGGCGATAGGCGCGGTCGAGCTGGCGCACGAGCGGCGCGAGCACCTCGGCCCGGCGCGCGCGCTCCTCCCCGACTTTCTCGCGCAGGGCGTGCAGCTGCAACTCGCGCCCGGTCAGCTCCTCGTGCAGCAGGCAGCCGAACATCACCGCCTGCGCGCCGGGCGCGTCGACGAGCGCCTCGCGGATGCTGGGCGGGAGGTAGGCGAGCAGCCCGGCGGCGTACTCCACGTGCTCGGGGGCGGGCGCGCCGATCGTGGCGACGAGCGCGGCCACGCCCGTCAGCCGCTTCGGAACGATTGTCTCGGGTTGTTGGGACTTGGATTCTGATTTTCCCCCGGAAGCGACTTTTTCCTTGTCCGGTCCGCGTGGACGCCTTGCCTTCTCGAAATAAAACTCCGGTTGTACGTGCGGGTTGATGCGGCGCATGCGCTCCTCGAGCGGCGGGTGCGTGGCGATGAGCGAGCGCAGCCAACCCTCGGCCACCGGCGCGAACAGCATGTGGGCGAGCGCGTCGGCGTGCCAGTTGCGCACGCGCGAGCCCTCGGCGTTCTCCCGGATGCGCGCGAGGGCCCCGCACAGCGCATCGGCGTTGCGCGTGAACTGCACCGCGCAGGCGTCGGCCAGGTTCTCGCGCTCGCGCGCGAGCGTCGCCTGGATGATGCGGCAGAAGACGAGCCCCACCGAGCCTATGGCGTACACGCCCGCGCCGAGCAGCGCGAACGGCAGGTGCAGGAACCGCCGCCCCTCCTCGGTGCCCACCGAGTAGTACTGCATCATGAAGCGCCCGATCGCCGAGAGGAACACGATGCCCTGCAGCACGTACACCGCGCGCAGGTTGACGCGGATGTCGCCGTTCAGGATGTGACTGAACTCGTGCGCGATCACCGCCTGCAGCTCGTCGCGCGACAGCTGCTCGAGCGCGCCGCGCGTCACGATCACCACCGCCTGGCCGGGCGACATGCCCGCGGCGAAGGCGTTGATGCCGTGCTCGCGGTTGAGCACGAAGAGCGGCGGCGCGGCGAGGCCCGAGGCGATCGCGAGCTCGTCGACGATGTTCACGAGGCGCCGCTCGTCGTCGTTGACGCCGCCGCGCGCCACCGGCCGCCCCGCGAGCAGCGCGGCGAGCTCGCCCCCGCCGAGCGAGAGGCGCGCCAGGATCTCCACGCTGCCGAGCGCGATCACGGCGAGCGTGACCAAGCTGCTGATTACGAGGATTTCCCGGGAAAAATGATATTCAAAGAGAAAGGCGACAAACCACACCGCGGCGTTCACGCAGGCGACGATCGCCGCCACCGACAGCGCGTAGAGCAGGATCAGCGTCGTGCTCGCCTGGCGGGCGCGCTCCTGCTGGGCGAAGAACGAGAGCGCCGCCACCGCGGCCCCGCCCTCGGGCTACTTGAACGAGACCTTGGGCGCCTCGCGCTCGGCTTCCGACTTGGTCGCCTCGAGCAGCATCGCTTCCCTGAAGCCGAACATGCCCGCGAAGACCGTGTCGGGGAACGACTCGCGCTTGGTGTTGTACTCCATCACCGTGTCGTTGTACGCCTGGCGCGCGAAGGCGATCTTGTTTTCGGTGGAAGTGAGCTCCTCCTGCACCTGCATGACGTTCTGGTTC
>JBFLYF010000310.1:0-3680 GCA_040756795.1 Pseudomonadota bacterium | reverse complement strand
CGCCTGCAGGGTGCGCGGGTTGAAGAGCTGCGAGACGCGCGCGAAGTAGGCATAGGGGTTGTCGGACACGATGCGCGGCAGCGCCGTGAGCGCTTCGGCCTCCGGCCCGAGCACCACCGCGGAGGCCGCCGTCGCGGAGAGCTGCGCGCGGTATTTCGGGCCGGAAAGAAACGCGATCTGGCCGCGCCCGGCCCGCTCCAGCGAGCCGACCTGCCGGATCAGGGTCTCCGGATCGCCTGCGACGCGCCCGCCGAGCTGCGACGCGATCTGCGCGAGCGTGAACGGCCCGGGCATGTCATTTTGCGGGCGGCTTGCCTTCCATCGCCTTGATCACCCGGTCGGTGATGTCGATGCGCGGGTTGGCGTAGGCGGCTTCCTGGAAGATGATGTCGTACTTCTCCGCTTCCGCGATCTGGCGGATGACGCGGTTGGCGTGGTCGATCACCTGCGCGAGCTCCTCGTTGCGGCGCTGGTTGACGTCCTCGCGGTACTCGCGCTGCTTGCGCTGGAAATCGCGGTTGAGCTCGTTGAAGTCGCGCTCCTTGTTGCGGCGCTGCGCCTCGGACATGGTGACGCCGTCCTTCTCCAGCTCGTCCTGCATGCGCTTGAGCTGGTCCGCGGTCTTGGCGAGCTCCTGCTCGCGCTTGGCGAACTCGGCCTCGAGCTTCTTCTGCGCGCGCAGCGCGGGCGCCGAGTCGCGCACGATGCGCTCGATCTGGACGACGCCGATCTTGCCCTGCGCGAGCGCGGCGCCCGCCGGGGCGGCGCACAGGACCGCCGCCGTGCAAAGCAACAGTTTCCGGACCATGGGCTGCCGAGGCTTCCTTTCCGTTCCTAGAATACAGTGCCGAAGGTGAATTGTAACCGCTCGACCCGGTCTACATCCTTCTTGCGGTTCAGGGGTTGCGCGAGCGACAGGCGCAGCGGCCCGAAAGGCGAGTTCCAGGCGAGGCTCACGCCGGCCGAGTAGCGCAGATCGCCCAGCCTGACTTTTTCGTTCTCGCCGTACACCTGCCCGGCATCGACGAACGCCGCCAGCCGCAGCGACTTGTCCTGCTGCGCGCCGGGCACGGGAAAGAAGAGTTCCGCGCTGCCCGCGAGCTTGCGCGTGCCGCCCAGCGCGTTGCGATCGGGATCCTGCGGCCCCAGCGAGAACGCCTTGTAGCCGCGCACCGAATCCGGGCCGCCGGCGTAGAAATTCTTGAAGAACGGCACCGGCTTGCCGCCGAGGCCGTGGACATAGCCGAGATCGCCCCTCAGCGAGAGCGTCACGGTCTGGCTCACGGGGTAAAACCACCCGGAGGCGAGGCTGAGCCGGTAGTACTGCAGGTCGCCGCCCGCGACCTCGGCGGTGGCCCGCGTCAGCGTGCCGCGCGTGGTCAGGATCGCGCTGTCGCGCTTGTCGCGCGCCCAGCCGAGGGTGCCCGCGCCGTAGGTGTACTTGTTGCCGAACTGCGAGGCGAACTGCTGGTAGCTGAAGGGGCTGTTGGCGAACAGGTCGAGCTTGACGTTCTCGGCGTTGACGCCGAAGCTGACCGAGTCGGTCTCGCTCAGGGGGTAACCGAACTTCAGGCCGCCCCCCACCGTCAGCGTCTTGTAGGCGCCCACCGCGAGCGACGAGGCGTCCACGGTGCGGTAGTAGGCGTCGAATCCCTGGCTGACGCCGTCGATGGTGAAGTACGGGTCGAGGTAGGACAGGGCGTAGGTGCGGTTGACCTTGCCGCTGTTGAGCTGCACCGAGAGGAACTTGCCGCTGCCGAAGACGTTGGCCTGCGACACCGACCCCGACACCACCACCTTCTCCACCGACGAGAAGCCGGCCCCGAGAAGAATCGCGCCGGTCGGCTTCTCCTCGACGGTGAAATTGACGTCGACCTGGTCGGGGCTCCCGGCGACCGGCGCGGTTTCCACGTTGACGTCCTTGAAGTACTGCGTGCGGTCGATGCGCGTGCGCGAGAGCTGGATCTTCGAGGCGTCGTAGTACGCGCCCTCGAGCTGGCGCATCTCGCGCCGGATCACCTCGTCGCGCGTGCGCGTATTGCCCGCGACGTTGATGCGGCGCACGTACACGCGCCGCCCCGGGTCGACGACGATGGTAAAGGCCACGACGCGCTTCTCCCTGTCCACCTGCGGCACGGCGTTGGCGTTGGCGAAGGCGTAGCCCTCGTTGCCGAGCCGGTCGGCGATCGCCTTGATCGACTCGGTCAGGCGCTGGCGGGAGAACACCTCGCCCGGCTTGACCTTCACCAGCTTCTCCAGCTCCTCGCGCGGCAGCAGCATCTCGCCCGCGAGCCGCACCTCCCCCACCGCGTACTTCTCGCCCTCGGTGACGTTGACCGTGATGTAGATGTCGCGCCGGTCCGGCGTGATCGAGACCTGCGTCGACTCGACATTGAAATCGAGATAACCGCGGTTCTGGTAGAAGGACCTGAGCGACTCCAGGTCCGCGGCGAGCTTCTGCTTGGAGTACTGGTCGTGCTTGGTGTACCAGGTGAGCCAGCCCGGCGTGCGCAGCACGAACTGATCGAGCAGTTCCTTTTCGGGGAACGCCTCGGCGCCGACGATGTTGATCGAGCGGATCTTCGCCACCTCGCCCTCGGTCACCGAGATGCTGATGCCGACGCGGTTGCGCTCCAGCGGCGTCACCGTGGTCTGCACCTCGGCGGCGTAGCGGCCGCGCGAGAGATACTGCCGCTTCAGCTCCTGCTCGGCGCCTTCCAGCACGCTGCGGTCGAAGGTGCGGCCCTCGGCGAGGCCGACGTCGCGCAGGATGCGCTTGAGCACGTCCAGCTCGAACTGCTTGACGCCCAGGAAATCGACCTGCGCGATCGCCGGGCGCTCCTCGACCAGCACCACCAGCACGCCGTTCTCGACCTCGAGGCGCACGTCGCGGAAGAACCCGGTGGCGAACAGGGCGCGCAGCGCCTGCTGCGCCTTTTCCTCGGTCATGGTCTCGCCCACCTTCACCGGCAGGTAGCTGAACACCGTGCCCGGGTCGGTGCGCTGCAGCCCTTCGACGCGGATGTCCTTGACGACGAACGGCTTGAAGCCCTGCGCCAGGGCGCCGGCGGCGAACGCGAGCAGCGCGCCCGCGACCAGAGCGAGGAGGCGCTTGCGCATCGCTATCCCGAGAGCACGCGGTTCAGGTCGTTGTACAGGGCGAATGCCATGATGACCAGCAGGAGCGCGAGCCCCGCGCGCTGCCCGAGCTCCATGGCGCGCTCGGACACCGGACTCCCCTTTATGATTTCCACCGCATAATACATCAAGTGCCCGCCGTCGAGCAGCGGGATCGGCAGCAGGTTCAGCACGCCGAGGCTGATGCTGATCAGCGCGAGGAACGTGGCGAACGGGATCCAGCCCATCTGCGCCGACTGCCCGGCGTACTCGGCGATGGTCACCGGCCCCGAGAGGTGCTTCCAGGAGACTTCGCCGAGCAGCATCTTGCCGAGCATCCTCAGGCTGAAGACCGAGATGTCCCAGGTCTTGGCGATCGCCTTGCCGAGGCTCTCGAGCGGCCCGTAGCGCATGCGCACGAAGATGCGCTCCGAGTCGATCGCCGGGACGCGCGGCGCGGCGCCGATGCGCCCGATCTGCACGCCCCTCTCGCTCACCGGCTCGGGCAGCACGTCGACCTTGAGGCGCGTGCCGCTGCGCTCGAGCTCGAGCCGCAGCGCGGT
>JBFLYF010000031.1:0-15680 GCA_040756795.1 Pseudomonadota bacterium | reverse complement strand
CGGGCTCCGTCCCCGAATTCTCTCAAGCGGCCTTGCGGCGGTTCGCCTCGAGCTGCGCGTCTACGAGCGCCACGACTTCGTCGAGGGCTTCCAGCCGCATTGCCTTCTGCGCCGCCACCGCCTGCACCAGCCGGTCCACGCGCTCGATGTAGGGCGCGCCGCCGTAGAGCGCGCGCGCGGCGGACGAGGGGCCGGTGAGGCCCTGCGCTGCGGCGGCGTATTTTTCGAAGGGCACCAGGTCCTGCTCTCTCGCGCCGAGCTGCACGCAGAGCTTCACGACCCAGTTGTACACCTCTTGCGCCGCGGCGAGATCGGAGTGCACCGCCTCCCTGATGGGGCGGATGCCGCCCTTGGTGATGCAGCGGTAGTTGCCGGCCATCAGCATCGCCCATTTGGCGAGCGGCACGAACACCGACTCGTGGACCTTGAGCTTGACCGGGAGCTCGATCTTCCCGCCGCCCGTGTCGAAGCGCGCCGCCTCGATGTCGGCTTCCAGCCGGCGCAGCATCGCGGTGTGGGCCTCGGAGACGAAGCGCGCCGATTTGAAGTTGGTCGCGAGCCTCACCTGCAGCACGTTGACTTTCTCTTCCGGCGGCCGCGAGGCCTGCGGGTCCGGGCTGCACAGCGTCATCAGCGCCGGGTCGAAGCCGTCCCACACCGTGGGGTCGGTGTAGCAGGCGCGGCACGCATCGAGCGCGACGCCCGGGATGCGCGCGAGGTACGGCAGCGGCGGCATGTTCATGATCGACATGCAGGGCACTCTCGCCTTCGCCACCGCGTCGAGCAGCTCGCGCACGCCGCTCGCGCGGTATTGCGGCTCCTGCATGGCGAGCGCGACGAGGTCGTATTCCGCGGGCTTCACTCCGCCCGCGCCCCCGGCCGAGAGCTTCCCCGGCAGGCGGCGCGAATCGACTTCGACCAGGCCGTCCCGGCCCTTGACCGGAAGGCGCACGCGCGCGCCTTCCTTGTTGATGAGCTCCGCTTCGGCCGGCAGGCAGACCAGCCGCACCGTGTGCCCGGCAAGGAGGAGCTTCGTGGCGAGCAGCGAGCCGTAGGAGGCACCGAGGATGAGGACGCGATGGTTCTTTTCCATAGGCTATCTCACGATGTGAAATCAAGCCCCGCAACCCGGGAGCCGAGCCTACTCTACTCCAAGCGCGTTTTCATGTTGCGACGCCACATTTCAGTGCATAGAATGCTGCGATGCACATGTCCAGCCCAAAGCCCGCCGGCGTCGCGATTTCGGGCCGCATGACCCCCGAGTTCGGCCAGATTCTCACCCCCGAGGCGATCGAGTTCGTCGCGAGGCTGCACCGGCGCTTCGAGCCGCGGCGCCAGGAGCTGCTCGCGGCGCGCGCCGCGCGCCAGAAGCAGTTCGACGCCGGCGCGCTGCCGGATTTCCTGCCGGAGACGAAGGAAATCCGCGAGTCCGAGTGGAGAATCGCGCCGCAGCCCGCCGACCTGCTCGACCGGCGCGTCGAGCTGACCGGCCCCACCGACCGCAAGATGGTGATCAACGCGCTGAACAGCGGCGCCTCGACCTTCATGGCGGATTTCGAGGACGCGAACTGCCCGACCTGGTTCAACATGATCGACGGCCAGGTCAACCTGCGCGACGCGGTGCGCCGCACGATCACGCTGGAGAGCAGCGGCAAGCTCTACCGGCTCAACGCACGCACCGCGGTGCTGATTCCGCGGCCGCGCGGCTGGCACCTCGAGGAGAAGCACGTCACCGTGGACGGCCATGCCGTCGCCGGCGGCCTGTTCGATTTCGCGCTGTATTTCTTCCACAACGCGCGCGAGCTGCTCGCGCGCGGCAGCGGCCCCTACTTCTACCTGCCGAAGATGGAGTCGCACCTGGAAGCGCGGCTCTGGAACGACATCTTCAATTTCTCGCAGGAAGCGCTGGGAATTCCCCGGGGCAGCATCAGGGCCACCGCGCTCGTCGAGACGGTGCTCGCCGCCTTCGAGATGGACGAGATACTGTGGGAACTGCGCGAGCACTCCTCGGGCCTCAACATCGGGCGCTGGGACTACATCTTCTCCTGCATCAAGAAATTCCGCGCCAACAAGGATTTCTGCCTCGCCGACCGCTCGCAGGTGACGATGACCTCGCCCTTCATGCGCGCCTACGCGCTCGCGCTGGTCAAGACCTGCCACCGCAGAGGCGCGCCCGCGATGGGCGGCATGGCGGCGCAGATCCCGATCAAGAACGACCCGCAGGCGAACGAGGCCGCGCTCGAGAAGGTGCGCCAGGACAAGCTGCGCGAGGTGAGCGACGGCTGCGACGGCACCTGGGTGGCGCATCCCGCGCTGGTGCCGGTGGCGAAAGCGGTGTTCGACGAGCACATGCCGCAGCCGAACCAGTACGACCGGCAGCGGCCCGACGTGACGGTCACGGCGAAAGCGCTGCTCGACTTCCAGCCCGAAAAGCCGATCACCGAGGCGGGCCTGCGCAACAACATCTCGGTGGGCATCCAGTACCTCGGCGCCTGGCTCGCCGGCAACGGCTGCGTGCCGGTGTTCAACCTGATGGAGGACGCGGCCACCGCCGAGATCTCGCGCTCGCAGATCTGGCAGTGGATCCGCTCGCCCAAGGGCGTGCTCGCCGACGGCCGCAAGGTGACGGTGGAGCTCTTCCGCCAGCTGCTCGCCGAGGAGCTGCCGAAAGTGAAGCAGCACCTGGGCGAGGTGGCCTACGCCGCGGGCGAGTACGAGCAGGGCGCGAAGCTCTTCGAGCGCATCACCGCCGGCGAGTACGTCGAGTTCCTCACCCTCCCGGCCTACCAGCTGATCGACTAGGGAAGGTCCGAAAAAGACTCCCTAGGCGGACATTCCCTTCTGCACGCCGGGACGCGCGGCCATGCGCTCGCGCCAGGCGCTCAGATTGGCGAGCCCCTCGGCGAGCGCCTTGCGCTGCGCCACCACCGGGTAGAGGGCGAAATCGGCCACCGAAATCTCTCCGGCGAGAAAATCGCGCCCGGCGAGCCTGGCATCGGCGATGCGAAAGAAGTTGGCGAGCCGCGCCTTGAAGAAATCCACGTTGGCGGGGCTCTTGTCGGGCGCCACGTTCTCCAGCGCGAAGATCGTGCCGCTCGTGCCCGCCACGTCGCTGCAGGCCTGCATCATCCACTGCAGCGCGACCGCCCGCGCCGCCGGGTCCTGCGGCAGGAACTTGCCGCATTTCTCCGCCGCGTAGAGCAGGATCGCGCCGGATTGCGCGAGCGTAATCGGCTTGCCGCCCGGTCCGTCGCTGTCGGTCATGGCGGGAATCTGCCCCGCCGGATTGATCTTCAGGTACTCCGGCTTCTTCTGCTCGCCCTTGGCGAGGTCCACCTTGTGGATGCGGTGCGCGAGGCCCGATTCGGCAAGCCCCACCGCGGCCCGATAGCCGTTGCCGGTACCCCACATGTACAAGTCGATCATGCGCTCTCCCTCGGGACGAGATAAAAAAGCAGCATTCTGGCATTCGCGCCCTGCCTAGGCGATCTCGGCGACCACGGGCGCGTGGTCGGAGGGCCGCTCGAGTGAGCGCGGCGCCTTGTCGACCGTGCAGGCGGTGCAGCGCGCGGCGAGCTCGGGCGAGAGCAGGATGTGGTCGATGCGCAGCCCGGCGTTGCGCCGGAACGCCATCCTGCGGTAGTCCCACCAGGAGAAGCTCTTCTCCGGCTGCGCGAAGAGCCGGAACGCGTCCTGCAGGCCCAGCTCGGTGAGCGCGCGCCAGGCGGCGCGCTCCGGCGCCGAGACGTGCACCTGGCCCTCCCAGGCTTTCGGGTCGTGCACGTCGCGATCCTCCGGCGCGACGTTGAAGTCTCCCGCAGCCGCAAGTCGTGAATGATTTTTCAATTCTGAAGCCAAAAAATCGGCGAGCGCCTGAAACCAGCGCAGCTTGTACTCGTATTTGTCCGAGCCGACCGCCTGGCCGTTCGGGCAATAGACGCAGATCACCCGCGTGTCGGCCACGGTCGCAGCGATCACGCGCTTCTGCTCGTCCGCAAAGCCGTCGATTCCGCTGCCCGCGTCCGTGGCGGGCATGCGCGAAAGGATGGCCACGCCGTTATAGGTCTTCTGCCCCGAGACGGCGGCGTGATAGCCCGCGGCCTCGAGCGCGGCGCGCGGGAAGCTCGCCTCCTCGCACTTGATCTCCTGCAGGCAGACGACGTCCGGCGCCGCGGCCGCGAGCCAGTCGAGCAGCTGCGGCAGGCGCACCTTGATCGAGTTGACGTTCCACGTCGCAAGCTTCATCTTGCGACGGCGGGTTTACTTGCTCTCTGCGGGAGTGCCGTAGATGCCGGGCTTGGGCGGCGGGCCCTGCAGGCTGCTCGGATCGTAGATGCCGGGCTTGGGCGGCGCGCCCTTCAGCCCGCTCGGATCGTAGGGGCCGGGCTTCGCCTGCGCCGCGGCGCTCGCATCGGCTTCCACCGGCTTTGCCACGTCGCGCTCGCCCGGCGGGACGTAGCCCTCGGGCGCGCCGGGCGATGCCTGCTTGCCGGGCGGCAGCACGCCCGCCTTCGGATAGCCTGCGCTGTCGAGCAGCGAATCGAATGCTTCCGGCTGGTAGCCGCGCTGGACCGAGCGGCCTACGAGCAGCGTGGGCACCTCGAGCGCGCCGGACACGCTCTTCAACTCCTCGTTGGTCTCGGGGTTCCAGACCTGGACCTCCTTGAACGGGATGCCGCGCTTGTTCAGCGCGGCGCGCGCGAGCTCGCAGCCTTCCTTGCAGCTGGGCGAGGTGTAGAGCGTCACCGGGAAGTCCTTCTGCACGCGCGCCAGCTCGTAGGGCACCGGGGCGGGGGCGGGCTTTGCCGGCGCCGCGCTCAGCTTGCGCACGTTCTTCGCCCCGGCGGGCGGCGGCGTGTCGCTGAAGCGCACCACGCCCCTGTCGTCGGTCCACTGGTACTGCTGCGCCTGCGCCGGAAGCGCGAGCGCGAGCGGGACGAGGAGCCAGCGCCAAATCACGCGGCGATCATACCACTGTGCCTGAGCAGGGCATCGACGCGCGGCTCGCGTCCGCGGAAGGCGCGGAACGACTCCGCCGCCGGGCGGCTGCCGCCGACGGCGAGAATTTCGTCGCGGAAGCGCGCGCCGGTCGCGGCATCGAGCACGCCCGTCGAATCGCGCAGCTCCTCGAACGCGCTGAAGGCGTCGGCCGAGAGCACCTCGGCCCACTTGTAGCTGTAGTAGCCCGCGGCGTAGCCGCCGGCGAAGATGTGCGAGAAGCTGTTCGGGAAGCGGCTCCACGCCGGGGGCACGATGACCGCGACCTCGCGGCGCACCTCCTCGAGCAGCTCGAGCGCGCTCCTGCCGGCCTCGGGGTCGAAATCCGAGTGCAGCAGCATGTCGAACAGCGCGAACTCGATCTGGCGCAGCATGCTCAAGCCCGACTGGAAGTTCTTCGCCGCGAGCATCTTTTCGAACAACGCGCGCGGCAGCGGCGCGCCGGAGTCGACGTGCCGCGCCATGCGCGCGAGCACGTTCCACTCCCAGCAGAAGTTCTCCATGAACTGGCTCGGCAGCTCGATCGCGTCCCACTCGACGCCGTTGATGCCCGAGACGCCGAGATCCTCGGCGCGCGTCAGCAGGTGGTGCAGGCCGTGGCCGAACTCGTGGAACAGCGTGATCACCTCTTCGTGCGTGAACAGCGCGGGCTTGCCGCCCGAAGGCGAACCGAGGGGCCGCGAGAAGTTGCAGTTGAGGTACGCGACCGGCGTCTGGATCGCGGTGCCGACGCGGCGGCGCGAGATCGCCGAGTCCATCCAGGCGCCGCCCTGCTTGCCTTCGCGCGCGTAGAGGTCGACGTAGAACTGGCCGATCAGCTCGCCTGCGGCGCCGCGGATCTCGAAGAAGCGCACGTCCTCGTGCCATCCCTCGGCCTCGGCCGGGCCGATGCGCACCTGGTAGAGGTCCTGCACCACGCCGAACATGCCCTGCAGCACCTGCGGCTCGGGAAAATACTGCTTCACCTCGTGGTCCGAGAAGGCGTAGCGCCGCGCGCGCAGCTGCTCGGACGCGAACGCGAGGTCCCAGGCCTCGAGATTCTCGATCTTCAGCTGCTCCCTGGAGAACTGCTTGAGCTCCTGCAGGTCGCGCTCCGCGTACGGGCGCGCGCGGCGCGCGAGGTCGCGCAGGAACTCGAGCACCTCGCGCGGCGAGCGCGCCATCTTCGGCACCAGCGACACCTCGGCGTAGTTCGGGTAGCCGAGCAGCCGCGCCTCCTCCCGGCGCAGACTCAGGGTGCGCGCGATCAGCGGCGTGTTGTCCCAGTCGGCCTTGCCCTGCTCGGAGGCGCGCGTCGCGTTGGCGCGGTACAGCGCCTCGCGCAGCGAGCGGTCCTCGGCGTACTGCATCACCGGCAGGTAGGAAGGCATGTGCAGCGTGAATTTCCAGCCCTCCTGCCCCTCGCGCCTTGCCGCCTCGCGCGCGGCCGCGCGCGCATCGGCCGGGATCCCGGCGAGCCGCGTCTCGTCGACCACGATGGAAAACGCGTTGGTCGCATCGAGCAGGTTCTCGGAGAACCTCGCCGCGAGCGCCGCGAGCGCCTCCTGGATCGCCGCGTAGCGGGGCTTGAGCTGCGCCGGCAGCTCGGCGCCGCTCAGGCGGAAGTCGCGCAGCGCGTCCTCGACGAGCTTGCGGCGCGCACCCGAAAGCCGCGCGTGCTCGGGCGAGGCGGCGAGCGCCTTGTACTTCTCGAAGCGCAGCGTGTCCTGGCCGAGCTCGGTCCAGTACTGCGTGACCTTCGGCAGCGCCGCGTTGTAGGCCTCGCGCAGCGGCGGGGAGTCGAGCACCGCGTGCAGGTGCGCCACCTGCCCCCAAGCGCGCGCGAGGCGCTCGTTCGCGTCCTCGAGCGGCGCGACGAACGCTTCCCAGGTCGGCGGCGCCGCGTTGGTCCGGTCGCGCGCCGCGCGCGCCTCGGCGAGCAGCCGCTCGATCGCGGGCGCGACGTGCTCCGGCCGGATCGCCGCGAAGCGCGGCAAGCCGGAAAAATCGAGCAGGGGGTTATCCAAGCGCCAGCTCCGCAGCCCGCACCGTGTTCATGATCAGCATCGCTACCGTCATCGGCCCCACGCCGCCGGGAACAGGGGTGATCGCGCCCGCCACGTCCTTCACCGAGGCGAAATCGACGTCGCCGGCGATCTTGCCGTCGGCGAGGCGGTTGATTCCCACGTCGATCACGCAGGCGCCGGGTTTGACCATGTCGGCGGTGACGAGTTTCGCCTTGCCCACGGCGGCGACGAGGATGTCGGCCCGCCGCGTCGCCGCGGCAAGATCCGGGGTCCTGGAATGGCAGATGGTGACGGTCGCGTCCTTTTGCAAGAGCAGCAGCGCAAGCGGCTTGCCGACGATGTTGGAGCGCCCCACGATCACCGCGCTGCGGCCGGCGAGGGGCACGCCGGCGTGCTCGAGCAGCCGCAGCACCCCGGCGGGCGTGCCCGGGACGAAGCGCGGCCGGCCCTGCAGCAGCAGCCCCAGGTTCTCGGCGTGGAAGCCGTCGACGTCCTTGGCGGGCGAGACCGCGGCGAGCACGCGCCCGGCGTCGATTCCCTGCGGCAGCGGCAGCTGCACGACGATGCCGTGGATCGTCGCATCGGCGTTCAGCGCGCCGATCTTCTCCAGAAGCGTCTTTTCCGGGACGTCGGCGGGGAGATGGCAGGGTTCCGACCGGATTCCGGTTTCCTCGCAAGCACGCGTCTTGTTGCGTACGTAGACGTGCGAGGCCGGATCGTCGCCGACCAGAACCGCCGCCAGGCCCGGCCGCACGCCGCGCGCGGCAAGCCGCGCCACCTCGTCCTTCAGCGCCGCGCGCGTCGCGGCGGCGAGCGATTTTCCGTCGATCAGCTTTGCGGGCATGGCATACTATAAATTACCCCGTAGACCCTCTTTCGCCCAAGGCCACAAGCCACAGGAGGAAAGCCATGTCCGCCGCATTTTCCACTCCTGCGCAGCAGCCCGCTGCCAACGACCCCGACAGCCTCGAGACCCAGGAATGGATCGATGCGCTCGAGGCGGTGCTCGAGCGCGAGGGCCCCGAGCGCGCGCATTTCCTGCTCGAGCGGCTGATCGACAAGGCGCGCCGCTCCGGCGCCTATATCCCGTTCTCGGCGAACACGGCGTACATCAACACCATCCCGCCGCACATGGAGGAGCGCTCGCCGGGCGACGTCGCGCTGGAGGAGCGCATCCGCTCGATCTGCCGCTGGAACGCGATGGCGATGGTGGTGCGCGCCAACAAGAGCGACGACGAGCTCGGCGGCCACATCGCGACCTTCGCCTCGGTGGGGACGCTGTTCGGCACCGGGCAGCAGCATTTCTGGCACGCGCCGCACGAGGGCCACGGCGGCGACCTGGTCTACTTCCAGGGGCACGCCTCGCCCGGCATCTATGCGCGCGGCCTGCTCGAGGGCCGCTTCACCGAGGAGCAGCTGCTCAATTTCCGGCGCGAGGTGGACGGCAAGGGCGTGTCCTCCTACCCGCATCCCTGGCTGATGCCCGAGTACTGGCAGTTTCCGACCGTGTCGATGGGCCTGGGGCCGATCCAGGCGATCTACATGGCGCGCTTCCTCAAGTACCTGCAGGCGAGGGGCCTCGCGCACACCGAGAACCGCAAGGTGTGGGTGTTCTGCGGCGATGGCGAGATGGACGAGCCCGAATCGCTCGGCGCGATCGGCCTCGCCTCGCGCGAGAAGCTGGACAACTTGATCTTCGTGGTCAACTGCAACCTGCAGCGCCTGGACGGCCCGGTGCGCGGCAACGGCAAGATCATCCAGGAACTGGAGGGCGACTTCCGCGGCGCGGGCTGGAACGTGATCAAGGTGATCTGGGGCTCGTACTGGGACCCGCTGCTCGCGCGCGACAAGGAGGGCATCCTGCTGCGCATCATGGAGGAGACCGTCGACGGCGAGTACCAGAACTACAAGGCGAACGACGGCGCGTTCGTGCGCAAGCATTTCTTCGGCAAGCATCCCAAGGCGCTCGAGATGGTCTCGCGCATGTCGGACGAGGACATCTGGCGCCTGAACCGCGGCGGGCACGACCCGCACAAGGTCTACGCCGCCTACGCCGCGGCGGTGAAGCACAGGGGCCAGCCGACCGTGATCCTCACCAAAACGATCAAGGGCTTCGGCCTGGGCAAGCAGGGGCAGGCGAAGAACCCCACGCACCAGCTGAAGAAGGTCGATCTCGCCACGATCAAGGAGATGCGCGACCAGTTCAACATCCCGATCCCGGACGACAGGCTCGAGGAGCTGCCGTTCTACGTCCCGCCCGCCGACGCGCCGGAGATGAAGTACCTGCTCGAGCGGCGCAAGGCGCTGGGCGGCTTCTTCCCGCAGCGGCGCAGGAAGGCGGACGCGGCGCCCGCCGTGCCGCCGCTCGCCGCCTTCGAGCAGGTGACCAGGGGCTCGGGCGAGGGCCGCGAGATCTCGACCACCATGGCGTTCGTGAGGATCCTCACCGCGCTGGTGCGCGACAAGGAGATCGGCAAGCGCATCGTGCCGATCGTCCCGGACGAGGCGCGCACCTTCGGCATGGAAGGCATGTTCCGCCAGCTCGGCATCTACTCCTCCGAGGGCCAGAAGTACGAGCCGGTCGACAAGGACCAGGTGATGTACTACCGCGAGGACAAGGCGGGCCAGATCCTCGAGGAGGGCATCAGCGAGGCGGGCGCGTTCTCCTCCTGGATCGCGGCGGCGACCTCCTACAGCCACTCCAACCAGGTGACGGTGCCGTTCTACATCTTCTACTCGATGTTCGGCCTGCAGCGGATCGGCGACCTCGCCTGGGCCGCGGCCGACCAGCGCGCGCGCGGCTTCGTCCTCGGCGGCACGGCGGGGCGCACGACGCTGAACGGCGAGGGCCTGCAGCACGAGGACGGCCATTCGCACGTGCTCGCCTCGGTGATCCCGAACTGCATCTGCTACGACCCGACCTACGGCTACGAGCTCGCGGTGATCATCCAGGACGGCCTGCGCCGCATGGTGACCGACCAGGAGGATGTCTACTACTACATCACCCTGATGAACGAGAACTACGAGCACCCTGCAATGCCGCAAGGGGTCGAGCAGGGCATTCTCAGGGGCCTTTATCTTCTGCGGGATTCGAAATCGAAATCGAAAATGCGGGTGCAGCTTCTCGGCTCCGGCACCATCCTGCGCGAGGTGCTCGCTGCGGCCGAGCTGCTGGAAAAGGACTGGGAGGTCGCGGCCGACGTCTGGAGCGCGACCAGCTTCACCGAGCTGCGGCGCGAGGGGCTCGCCGCCGAGCGCTGGAACATGCTGCACCCGGAGGATCAGCCCCGGGTTCCCTATGTAACTTCAGTTTTGAAGGAAAAATCCGGTCCCGTGATCGCTGCAAGCGACTACATCAAGACCTTCGCGGAGCAGATCCGCCCGTTCGTCCCGAAGGACCGCATCTACCGCGTGCTCGGCACCGACGGCTTCGGGCGCTCGGACTCGCGCGCGCGCCTGCGGCACTTCTTCGAGGTGAACCGCTATTTCACCGCGATCGCGGCGCTGAAGGCGCTCGCCGACTCGGGCGAGGTGAAGCCCAAGACCGTCGCCGAGGCGATCCGCAAGTACCGCATCGATCCCGACAAGCCCGATCCGACCACGGTATGAGGGACGTCCTGGTCCCCGATATCGGCGACTTCAAGGACGTCGAGGTCATCGAGGTGCTGGTCAAGGCGGGCGACGCCATCGCCAAGGAGCAGTCGCTCGTCACGGTCGAGTCCGACAAGGCGTCGATGGAGATCCCCTCGCCCGAGGCGGGCGTGGTGCGCGAGGTCTCGGTGAAAGTGGGCGACAAGGTCTCGGAAGGCTCGCTGCTGCTCAAGCTCGAGCCGAGCGCGGCTGGCGAGGCTGCGGCGCCGGCGCCTGTTGCGGAGAAGCCGAAAGAGATTGCGGCGCCTGCTGCGCCGTCCTTCATCCCACGCCCTGACCCGGTGCCGGTGGAGCCGCGCGAGGCCACCGGCAGCCTGCCGCACGCGAGCCCCTCGATCCGCAAGTTCGCGCGCGAGCTCGGCGTCGATCTTGCGCGCGTTCGGGGCAGCGGCCCGAAGGGCAGGATCCTCAAGGAGGATGTGCAGGGCTTCGTCAAGGGCGTGCTCGCGGCCAAACCGGCGCCCGCCGCGGCGCCGGCCGGGAAGGGCGGCGGCCTCGAAGTGCTCGCCTGGCCGGAGGTCGACTTCGCCAAGTTCGGGCCGGTGGAGCTCAAGGCGCGCTCGCGCATCCAGAAGCTCTCGGCCGCGAACCTGCACCGCAACTGGGTGATGATCCCGCACGTCACGCAGTTCGACGAGGCCGACATCACGGATCTCGAGGCGTTCCGCAAGTCGAACACCGCCGAGACCGAGAAGCGCGGCTTCAAGCTGACGATGCTTTCCTTCCTCATCAAGGCGAGCGTCACCGCGCTGCGCCAGTTCCCGGAGTTCAACGCCTCGCTCGACAGGACGGGCGAGAACCTCGTGATGAAGAAGTACTACCACATCGGCGTCGCGGTCGACACGCCCGAGGGCCTGGTGGTGCCCGTGGTGCGCGACGCCGACCGCAAGGGCGTCTTCGACCTGGCGCGCGAGCTCGCCGAGATCTCGAAGCTCGCGCGCGAGAAGAAGCTCAAGCCCGGCGACATGCAGGGCGGCACGTTCTCGATCTCGAGCCTCGGCGGCATCGGCGGCACGGCGTTCACGCCGATCATCAACGCGCCCGAGGTGGCGATCCTCGGGGTCTCGAAGTCGCAGATGAGGCCGGTCTGGAGCGGCAAGGAATTTGCGCCGCGCCTGATTCTTCCCATCTCGCTTTCGTACGACCACCGGGTCATCGACGGCGCGCTCGCGGCGCGCTTCACGGCCTACCTCTGCAACGTCCTCTCTGACATCCGCCGCACTCTTCTCTAGATGGCGAAACTGACAGAGGTAAAGGTCCCCGACATCGGCGACTTCAAGGATGTCGAGGTAATCGAGGTGCTGGTGAAGCCCGGCGACGCGATCGCCAGGGAGCAATCGCTGATCACGGTCGAGTCGGACAAGGCCTCGATGGAGATCCCCTCGCCCGCCGCGGGCGTGGTGAAGGCGCTGGCGGTCAGGCTGGGCGACAAGGTTTCGCAGGGCACCTTGATTCTCACTCTTGAAGGTTCCGAGGCTTCGCCGCCCCCGGAAAAAGAAATGCCACAGCCGGCAAGAACCCAAAGCCGGCCCGGTTCGTCATTCGACTGCGACGTCCTGGTGCTCGGCGCGGGGCCGGGCGGGTACTCGGCGGCGTTCCGCGCCGCCGACCTCGGCCTGAAGACGGTGCTGGTCGAGCGCTACCCTGCGCTCGGCGGCGTGTGCCTCAACGTCGGCTGCATTCCGTCCAAGGCGCTGCTGCACACCGCGGCGGTGATGGACGCGGCGCGCGCGCTCGGCGCGCACGGCATCGCCTTCGGCGAGCCTCGAATCGAGCTCGAGAAGCTGCGCGCCTTCAAGGACAAGGTGGTCGGCAAGTTGACCGGCGGCCTCGCCATGATGGCGAAGATGCGCAAAGTGACGGTCGTGCAAGGAGTTGGGAAGTTCGTTGAAAAAAATGCTGTTGAAGTGGGAGGCAAGACGATCACATTCGCCAATGCCATCATCGCCGCGGGCTCGCAGGCGGCGAAGCTGCCGTTCCTGCCGGAGGATCCGCGCATCGTCGATTCGACCGGCGCGCTCGAGCTGCGCGCGCGCCCGAAGCGCCTGCTCGTCATCGGCGGCGGCATCATCGGCCTGGAGATGGGAACGGTCTACTCCACGCTCGGCGCGCGCCTGGACGTGGTGGAGATGCTGGACGGCCTCATGCTCGGCGCCGATCGCGACCTCGTCGCCGTCTGGCAGAAGTTCAATGCGGGCCGCTTCGATCAGGTGATGTTGAGGACAAAAACCATAAAGGCGGAACCATTGAAGGAGGGAATCCGCATCACGTTTGATCAAGGCGAACCGAAGCTGTACGACATGGTTCTCGTCTCCGTGGGTAGAGTCCCGAACGGGAAGAATATCGGAGCGGAGAAGACGGGCGTCGCCGTCAACGATCGTGGTTTCATCCCGGTGGACTCGCAGATGCGCACCAACGTGCCGCACATCTTCGCGATCGGCGACATCGCCGGCCCGCCGATGCTCGCGCACAAGGCGGTGCACGAAGGCCATGTCGCGGCCGAAGCCGCGGCGGGCCACAAGGCGCACTTCGACGCGCGCGTGGTGCCCTCGGTCGCCTACACCGATCCCGAGATCGCCTGGGTGGGGCTCACCGAGGACGAGGCGAAGCAGAAAGGCACGAAGATCGGCGTCGCGAAGTTTCCCTGGTCGGCCTCGGGCCGCGCGATCGCCAACGCACGCGACGAGGGCTTCACCAAGCTCGTCTTCGACGCCGACACGCACCGCATCCTGGGCGGCGGCATCGTGGGCCTGGGCGCGGGTGATCTCATCAGCGAGCTCGCGCTCGCGGTCGAGATGGGCGCGGATGCGACCGACATCGGCAAAACCATCCACCCGCACCCGACGGTGAGCGAATCGATCGGCATGGCCGCCGAGGCCTTCGAAGGCGTGTGCACTGACCTGCCGCCGCAGCGCAAGCGCTGAGCCGGATATGCCCATCCGCCCCGCATCTCTCGCCTTGGCAGCCGGATTGCTCTGCGCCGCGAGCGCGGCTCGCGTCGACGCGCTGGTCTGCAGCGGGCGGGACTTGACCTCGTACCGCATTGAGCGGGGCGAGGTGATTCACGTCAATCACTCCGATCACCGGCAGATTCGGCAGACGCGCATGATCGGGGCCGACCCGGCTTCCTTCAGGGCGTTGGGGCCGAGTGAATGCTTTGCCGGGTACGCCGCGGACAGGAAAGCCGTGTATTACGAGGGCGCGAGAATCGCGGGTGCCGATCCGCAATCCTTCAGGCCGCTGGAAGACAACTACGCTCCTCATCTCGCGTGGTACGCGATGGACCGAGAGCGCTGGTACGGTGCCGGGGTGCCGCTTGCCAGCAGGCGGGGTGGCGAGCTGCGCATCGTGAATCCCGGCTACGCCACCCATCCCGAGGGCGTCTTCTACGGCAGCCGGCGGCTCGAGCGCGACGACTTCGAAGTCCTGGGATTCGGGGGCTATGCGCGCAGCCGCAGCCATGTCTATTTTCGCGGCGAGGTGATCGCCGGGGTCGACGCGCGCTCGTTCCGCCTGTACCCCGAGAACCCGGGATACGGCCGCGACAGGAGCCATGTCGTGATGGACGGCAAGGTTCAAACGCAGATCGACGTCGCGTCCTTCACGCTGCTGGCCGGAGGCGTGGGAAGGGACCGCAATCACCTCTACTGGGGGCCTGATCCCGTAGCGGGCGTCGATCCGGCAAAGGTCGTCTGGCTGGGGCGCGGCTACTGGAAGGACGACAAGTCGGTGTTCTTCTCGAGAGGCAGGATCGAAGGCGCGGATGCGCGATCGTTCCGCCTGCTCCAGAGCCATGCGATCGACAAGCGCCGCGTCTATCACCATGACAAGCCGCTCGCCGGCATCGACGCCGGCTCGTTCCAGGAAATCGGCTTCGGGTACGGGCGCGACAAGACCGGCGTGTATCACTACGGCCGCCCCCTGGAGGGCGCCGACGGGGAGAGCTTCGCGGTGCGGATCGACGGCAGGGGACACGACAAGTCCTACGGCTACGACTACAACCAGCGCGCATGCGCCTGGGCCGCGAAGGCGGGGAGCGGTCTGCCGCTCTGCGACCCGGCCGGCTACGGACGGCGATGACCCGGGACGAGCTGAAGAAGCAGGTCGCGCAGGCCGCGCTCCAGCACGTCGTCGAGGACGCAGTCGTGGGCGTAGGTTCCGGTTCCACGGTTTTTCTGTTTATTGAAGAATTAGCAAAAATAAAACACAAGATCGATGGCGCCGTAGCGGCCTCCGACGCGAGCGCCGAACGGCTGAAGAAGCACGGCATCCGCGTCGTGGACCTCAACAGCGTCACGGAGCTCCCGGTCTACATCGACGGCGCAGACGAGGTGACCGAGCACCTCTACATGGTGAAGGGCGGCGGCGGCGCGCTCACGCGCGAGAAGATCGCGGCCGCGGTGGCGAGGAAGTTCGTCTGCATCTGCGATTCCTCCAAGCTCGTGCCGGTGCTCGGGAAGTTCCCCCTGCCGCTCGAGGTGATCCCGATGGCGCGCAGCCACGTCGGGCGCGAGATGCTGAGGCGCGGCGCGCAGCCGGTGCTGCGCGAGGGCTTCAGGACCGACAACGGCAACCTGATCCTCGACTGCCACGGCCTCACCATCCTCGACCCGCCGGCGCTCGAAGCCGACCTGGACGGCATCGCGGGCGTGGTTACGAACGGCATCTTCGCGCGCCGCCGCGCCGATCTGCTGCTGCTCGGCACGCCCGAGGGTGTCAAGACGGTGAAGGCCAAGAGCTAGCTTGCGCACGGCAGGGCGCCTCTGGCTGATCGCCGCGTCGCTGGCGCATGCCGGCGCCGCCGCGGCTCAGGACCCCGGGCCGGTGCACGATGCGCCCTTCATCCCGTCGCCGCAGGTCGTGGTGGAGGAGATGCTGCGGCTCGCGCAGGTCGGGCCCGGGGACGTGGTCTACGACCTCGGCTCGGGCGACGGCCGCGTGGTGATCACCGCCGCGGCCCGGTTCGGCGCGCGCGGCGTGGGCATCGAGCGCGACGCGGCGCTCGTCGCGCGGAGCCGGGCGAGC